>QFQW01000100.1 GCA_003248755.1 Chryseobacterium sp.
GAATATTGAAGTTGTCTTATACCTCAAGTCATGTGAGCAGTATTGAGTACTAGGCGGTCCTCAGTAACCACTTTCCGCCGTTTTTGAGAGGTCGTAGGCGTCAATTCTTCACTTTTGTGCAGGATAACGCCGAGATCCATATCAGTATATCCACTATGAACTGACTCCAAAGCCACAGTATCAACATCTTCGATTGGCTCTCCTGCAGCCCAGACTTAAATTCAATCGAGAATATTTTGAGGGTATTGATGAGAAGGATATACGCTGACAACAAAGTCTACGGCTCAACAGCCGCTCTCAAGAACGCTTTAGAAAAAGTTTGGTTAAATCTTCAGCTGAGCCTTCTCCAACCCTTGGTCAATAATCTACTGTCAAGGATTTTTGAAGTCATAACGAAGCAAGAAAATCCAACAAAGTGTTAATCACCATTTTCATCATGTTTTTCCTTTTGTTTAATAATATTTTACATGTTAGTTGATGTATTATGGGGAATGTCCTATCTTTTTGATACACACTGCAGTACCAATGTGGCCTCACATGGCTGCGCGATTGAGCCACGCAAATTTCTTGAAACTTACTAGCACATCAGCTGATCCTCCTGAATCGTTTATCCTTTTGAAATGATCATCCTCTTTTGGTAGAGTTTCTACCGTTCTCGTATATATTTACAGACTACAACCTAAAACTAAAATTGCTAGAAAATTTGGTCAGGCAATTTACGGAGACGACAAAAACTTCGAAAAAAGAAAAAATCAACCACCAGGACAACACGGCCCTAATAAAAGAAGAGGTGCGAAAAAATCTGAATATGCTACTCAGTTGGCTGAAAAGCAAAAAGCTAAGTATACTTACGGTATTTTAGAAAGACAATTCGCTAACCTTTTCGACAAGGCTCACAGAAGCAAAGGCGTAACAGGGGAAGTGCTTCTTCAGCTTTGCGAATCAAGATTGGATAACGTTGTTTACAGATTAGGTTTTGCTAAAACAAGATCTGGAGCTAGACAATTAGTCTCTCACAGACATATTACTGTAAATGGAGAAATTGTAAATATCCCTTCTTATTTGTTGAAAGCTGGTGACGAGATTGCTGTAAGAGAGAAATCAAAATCTCTTGAAGTAATTGCTGATTCACTTGCTTCTAAAGCAAATTACGAGTGGTTACAATTCAATGACGAGAAAAAAACTGGTACTTTCACAAGTGCACCTGAGAGAATTCAGATTCCTGAAGATATCAAAGAACAGTTGATCGTCGAATTATACTCTAAATAATAATTTTTTCAAATTTTTGCTCAACCAAACTATGGCAATTTTACAATTCATAAAACCCGATAAAGTAATCCTACTAAACTCAACAGATTTTAAAGGACAGTTCGAATTCAGACCTTTAGAACCAGGTTTTGGGCTTACAATCGGTAATGCATTGAGAAGAGTTTTACTTTCTTCTCTGGAAGGTTATGCTATTTCATCTATCAAAATAGAAGGTGTAGAGCACGAGTTTTCGACAATTCCAGGCGTAATAGAAGATGTTACGGAGATTATTTTAAATCTTAAGCAACTTCGTCTTAAAACTAAAACTGAAAATCCAGGAAACGAGCAGGTAACTGCTAAAATATCCGGAAAAGAAGTTGTTACTGCTGGTGATCTTGGAAGTTCTATCGTAAACTTCGAAGTTCTTAATCCAGAATTGGTAATTGCTACTTTAGCAAAAGATGTTACGTTTGAAATCACTTTCAATATTGAGAAAGGAAGAGGATATGTTCCTTCTGATCAAAATAAGTCAAACAATGCTCCTATTGGAACTATTGCTATTGACTCTATTTTTACTCCAATCAAGAAAGTTCAGTACAGTATCGAAAATTATCGTGTAGAGCAAAAAACAGACTACGAAAAGTTGATATTGGATATCGAAACTGATGGATCTATTACACCTCAGAATGCTTTGACAGAAGCTTCTAAAATTTTGATCTATCACTTCATGTTGTTCTCTGATGAGAGAATTACTCTTGAAACAGAAGCTGTAAAAGCTTCTATCCAATATGATGAAGAAACGCTTCATACAAGACAACTTCTTAAGTCAAAATTAGCAGATATGGATCTTTCTGTAAGAGCTCTTAACTGTCTAAAAGCGGCTGAAGTAGAAACTCTTGGAGAACTAGTTTCTTTCAGTAAGTCTGATTTGATGAAATTCAGAAATTTTGGTAAAAAATCTTTAACAGAACTTGAAGAATTGGTTCACTCAAAAGGACTAAATTTCGGGTTTGATGTTGCAAAATATAAGTTAGACGCTGATAAATAATCCTCAAAATGAGACACGGAAAAAAGATAAATCACTTAGGTAGAACTGCTCCTCATAGAAAAGCAATGCTTTCTAATATGGCTTGTTCCCTAATTGAACATAAAAGAATCAACACTACTGTTGCTAAAGCGAAAGCTTTAAGAGTTTACGTGGAACCAATCCTTACGAAGGCTAAAGAAGATACAACTCACAATAGAAGAATCGTTTTCTCTTACTTACAAAGTAAAGAAGCGGTTACTGAATTGTTCAGAGCTGTAGCTCCAAAAATTGCTGAAAGAAATGGAGGTTACACAAGAATCATCAAGACTGGTTTCAGGCTTGGTGATGCTGCTGATACTGCGCTTATTGAGTTAGTAGATTTCAATGATATCTACAATCCAAATGCTGACGAGAAGAAAACAACTAGAAGAAGTAGAAGATCTACAACTGCTAAAAAGGAAACAGCTCCTGTTGTTGAAACTGTTGAAGCTAAAGTGGAGAAAGCTCCTGTTGCAGAAACTTCTACAGAAGAAAAAACTGAAGAATAAGAATCTTAAGTTTTTGAAATACAAAAACCATCTCGATCGAGATGGTTTTTTGCTATTTACTATATTCAAATTTTATTTTTTTTGTCCCGATTCGAAGAATAGCATATTTATTTTTGTGTTAAGCTTAAGTGTTTTGATGGTGAGTTCTTCTGTTTTTTTCTAATGCCATATCTATTTTGACGGAATCTTTATCTGCTTTGTCAAAGGGGTATCTATTCTGGTGGATTCATTAACTGTTTTACTGGAAGTCATAACTGTTTTGTATTGTGGAGAATTATTTTCCAGAAATTGTGAAGAGATAATCTTTTGCGTTGTTGAATGTATTGACAAAGAATTCCTGGAGGCTACACACAGGCTGAAGAGAAGAAAGGAAGACGAGATGTGGAAGGCAAGGGGAAAAAGAATGAAGAACCTCTGTTAAGTGCAAAATTGCAAAGAAACGGTGCAGGAACGAGTGCAGAATAGTTGGGACAAGAGAACTGAAAGATGGTGAGAGGCTCTTGGATAGCGATGTGGAGAACTTGATGTATAGCAAAGATATCAAGATATACCCGAATCTTGTGAAAGATTATGCTTGTGTGTAATTCGATTCGGATGGAAACGGTAAGAAGGATAAGGAAGTTTAAAAGCGTGCATCTTTCAGCATCAATAAAAAAGGTGTTGACAAAACATTATCCTGAACACCATTTCTATATCTGAAATTCACTTTTGCGTTTCCTGATTTCTTTCTCAGATAGAATTTTAAACTCATATTTCTTGTTGTTTTTAGGCTAATTTCGGGCAAAAACATGAATTGGCAATTGAATTTATTTTTGATGAAAGGAGATAATAATAAATGAAAATATTTAATAACTCGTTGATTGATAATGAGATTTGATAAAAAATTAAACACTCAATTTTTCATGGGACAAATTTTCAGTTTGTTACCGGATTTGTTACCAGAAAAATGACACCCAACGACAATTAATGGATAGTGATGAGAAATAAAAAACACTCTAAATCATCGATAAAGAGTGTTTTTGTTGTTAAAAGGATTCAAGTCCTTTCATTTTAGGTGGAGTTGGAGGGATTCGAACCCTCGTCCAAACAAGCAATACGTAAGCCTTCTACATGCTTATTTTGCTATTGATTTTCGAGCTCAGGCAGAGAGCAAACACCCAACCTAAACCTTAGCTTCTAAAATTTTCGAGTCTTGACCGAAGCTTCCAAGGCCTTATTTCCGCATTCCTATATCCCAGAATCCAACGTCGCAGAACAGAACATTGGTGAGACATCTTGCTTCCTTACTGAAATCTTCGGGAAACGCTTGAATCTACTAAACTTCGATTATTAAGCTGCAAGAGCGAACTCTTCGTTGCCAGTTAAAATGTTGTAGCAAGGGATTTAAGAGATCGCGCTACGGTTCTCTGCATGCTTACTTACCCATTGGTCTTGCTGTCGAAACCAGTCAACCCCATTTTTAAATAAGATGACAAATTTACACAAAAATAAATTACCAACAACTGTCAACCATTCACAAAATTTGGGCGTGCCCCTCGCCAACGCTTATCATCCTGAGTCTCTCGAAAGGCCACAGCTCGGGTCGGGCTGGTAGTTTATCCTGAGCTTGTCGAAGGGTTGCAATCTTTTTGTCTTGTCATGCTGAGATTCTCGAAGCACGTTTCAACAAAGACAAAAAGGATTTCCACTACCATCCCTCACGCAGCTGCGCAAAAAACAAACTTTGTCAATCATTAGAACCTTTTGAGATAAAAGAAAATCAGCAAAATCCCCCAAAATCAACGAGCGATAAAATAGCTGAGCAAAGCACCTTTGCGAACCTTAAAAATATGATAAAAGAAACCTTTGCGTTTAAAGCATCAGCATCCAAAGCCATTCTCAAAATAATTTTAACAAAAACAAAACCTCCAATTTCTAAAAAAATCACAAAACAGGTTAAAGTCGGTTAAACTATCTCTCTCAAAATCCTTTCATCACAATATCAGAGCTGATTAAGGCTAATTTTGTACAAACTTAATTCTGTGAAAATTAAATTATTATTTCTTCTCATCACATTCTTCTCGATAAAGGTATTTTCTCAATCAGAATATATCCTCGGAACTATAACCAACGAAAGTGGAGATAAACTGCCAGGCGCAACTATTTATAATCTCAGAACAGACCAGGTTGTAGAATCTGATAAAATGGGAAACTTCGCTATCCAGGCAAAAGCATCGGATGAGCTGAGAATCGTAAGACAAGGCTATGAAAGAAAATTAATTTCCTTGACAACAGATAATTTCTCAAAAAGCCTTGAAATAAAACTCACAACCATTCCACAAGATATAGAAGAAGTAAAGCTCAGTTTCAAACCAACCGGAATCTTGAAAAAAGACGTTACAAGACTCAATCCGCCTGCAAAAGTTGTTGCACTCAACAGCGCAATGAACAATTATATGAGAACGCCTCTCAATGAAGTAACTCCAAAAGCTTCCACGCCTTCCGCTTTCAAACAGCCCGATTTTGCAGCTGGACAACTGAATCTGATGAAATTGGCAGGCGCAATCAGTGGTTTAGTCGGAAAAGCAACATCTTCTCCGAAAACCACAGCGGATTATTCCGAGACGCAGGAGTTCTATAAACGGGTAAAATCTGTTGTTGATATGAAATATTATACCGAATATGGTTTGGACGAGTACGATTTCGATATTTTTCTCGCTTATGCAGACAAAGCTTATGACCTCGCAAAAAATTATAGAAAGAACTTTAACAAGGTTGCAATAGAATTCAAACTCAAAGAAGCTTTCGCCGAATATATCAAGACTCACAATTTTTCCAAGAAGCAGGCCGAAAGTTAAAATTTTAAACCATTTTTCCATCATTGTGGATGACCTTGGTTTTATAAATTTTAATTGTTTAGTTGTTTAATCTTTGTTTCAGGTGTTTTTGGTTGTTGTGTTTAAATTGAATAATGCTAATTAACAGCTTTACGCCAAGCCAAATTCTCCTAAAATCCCTATTCATAGAGCTTTTAACATAATGTGGAAAACTTTTACTTATGATTGTCAGTTTTTTGCCATTTTTCCGCCTTTTGCCCTTTCATTTTTACACTTCAATTTCTACTTTTGTTTTACCGCTTCGGAGAACAGATGTAATTTCGTTACTCGCTAGAGAATAACAGATTACGTGTTTTTTACCTCGCAAATAAATTTAATAATTGATAAAAAACTGCTGATAATGGGAATTTTTGATAAAAGAGTAAGCTATAAACCTTTTGAATATCCGGAAGTTCTACAGTTCGTAGAAGCCATTAACAAATCTTACTGGGTTCACTCGGAAGTAGATTTTACAGCAGATGTTCAGGATTTTCATTCGCAGTTGGAACCTCATGAGAAAAATGCGGTTAAGAATGCTTTGTTAGCAATTGCACAAATTGAAGTAAATGTAAAAACATTCTGGGGAAACCTTTATCAGCACCTTCCGAAGCCAGAATTGAATGGTTTGGGAGCAACTTTCGCAGAATGCGAATTCCGTCATTCCGAAGCTTATTCCAGATTATTGGAAGTTTTAGGATATAATGATGAGTTCTTGGAAGTTGTTAAAATACCGGCGGTAAAAAACAGGATAGAATATCTTGGAAAAGCGCTTCAACACGCTAATTCCAACGACCCGAAAGCTTATATGTCGGCTTTGTTGTTGTTCAGTATTTTGGTGGAGAACGTTTCACTTTTCAGTCAGTTTGCGATTATTTTGTCGTTCACGAGATTCAAAGGTTATATGAAAAACGTTTCCAATATCATTGCCTGGACTTCTGTTGATGAGCAAATCCATGCTAACGGAGGAATTTATTTGATTAACAAAATTCGTGAAGAACAGCCAGACCTTTTGACAGAAAGCGATATCGAAGCTATCTACGACCTAGTTGACCAATCAATTGAAATGGAAGGCCAGATTTTGGATTGGATTTTCGAGCAAGGCGAATTGGACAAATTATCCAAAAAGAATCTTCTCGACTTTATGAAATATAGAGTAGATGATTCTTTGAAGAAAATCGGAATGAAAACAAGATACAACGTTTCTCCGGAAGATTACAGACCAATGGTTTGGTTTGAGGAAGAAGTATTTGCTAATTCTATGGATGATTTCTTCGCAAAACGTCCGGTAGATTATACAAAACACGACAAGTCTATCACGGCGAACGATTTATTCTAAAAAAGAAATCAGATTCCCCTTCTCTGATGGGGTAGTTTACAAGAAAATATATTGTTATTCCAAGTAATAACAAACGAAATTATAAAGTGAAATTCACTTTAATAAAAAAGAAAATTTTAAGAAACGTTTATTAGGAATTCTTGGAGTTTTCTTTTTTATGTGATAACACCAAATATTAGTCTGAGTCGTTTTTGGTTTTATTTAAATATTTAGTCATCAACTAAATTTAAATCAATATGAACTCAGACATTATTTCAGAAATTGAACACAGCCAGTCAGACAATTTCCATCTAGGAGAATACATTTATATGGGAATGGGTTTGACAAAAGGACATAGAGTATGTATGTCCGTAGCCTACAAAATTGACTATTGCATCAAGAAAGCAAAGCAGTTTGAAGAGATTAATGAAAGTGTGACTTTCACACATATCAACAAAGTAAAAATTGGAGAATTGGAAAGGAGTAAGAAGATACTTTTGAACTAATTCCGTAAATTGAAAAAGAAAATTAGCAAGCAAAATAATAAAGTTATGATGGACGAGAATATAGATATCTGGTGGCTCAACGAAGAGTCTGAGCAAATGCTTAACAGAGGTTACCTTCTTAAAGGGGAAACTGTGGAAGGTGCAATCGACAGAATTACAACTGCAGCGGCAAAACGTCTTTACAAACCGGAATTGCAACCGGCTTTTAAAGAGATGATTGTGAAAGGCTGGATTAGTTTCTCTTCTCCGGTTTGGGCTAATATGGGAACACAACGCGGTTTGCCGATATCTTGTTTCAACGTTCATATTCCTGATAATATCGAAGGGATTACTCACAAATTGGGTGAAGTAATTATGCAGACGAAAATCGGTGGAGGAACTTCCGGATATTTCGGAGAATTGAGAAACCGAGGAACGGCTGTTACAGACAATGGAAAATCTTCCGGAGCAGTTTCTTTTATGAAATTGTACGATACGGCAATGGATGTGGTTTCTCAAGGTGGTGTTAGAAGAGGTGCTTTTGCGGCTTATCTTGATATCGATCACGGAGATATCGAAGAATTCTTGAGTATCAAAGATATCGGAAGTCCAATTCAAAACTTGTTCACAGGTGTTTGCGTTCCGGATTACTGGATGCAGGATATGATTGATGGCGATGTTGAGAAAAGAAAAATCTGGGCAAGAGTTTTGGAAAGTCGCCAGCAAAAAGGTCTTCCTTATATTTTCTTCACAGACAACGTAAACAGAAACAAGCCTCAGGTTTATAAAGATGCAGGATTGATGGTGAATGCAAGTAATCTTTGTTCAGAGATTATGTTGCCTTCTACTGCGAATGAATCTTTCATCTGCTGTCTATCATCAATGAACCTTGAATTATATGATGAGTGGAAAGATACAAACGCTGTTAAATTAGCAATCTATTTCTTAGACGCAGTTTTATCAGAGTTCATTGAAAAAACAGAAGGAAATTATTACCTGACTTCTGCCAGAAATTTTGCAATGCGTCACAGAGCGCTTGGGTTGGGCGTTTTAGGATATCATTCTTACCTTCAGAAAAATATGATTCCGTTTGAGAGTTTCCAAGCGACTCAGTTCAATGCGAGAGCATTCCGTCATATCAAAGAACAGGCTGAAATTGCTTCAAAAGAATTGGCAAACATTTACGGTGAGCCGGATATGCTGAAAGGTTACGGTTTGAGAAACACAACTTTGTTGGCTGTTGCTCCAACAACTTCTAGTTCTGCAATTTTAGGGCAAACTTCTCCTGGAATTGAGCCTTTTGCTTCCAACTATTATAAAGCTGGTTTGGCGAAAGGAAACTTTATGCGTAAGAACAAATATCTTGCAAAATTGTTAGATGAAAAAGGTCTTGACAACGAAGAAACCTGGAGAACAATTATGTTAAATCACGGTTCTGTTCAGCATCTTGAAGGATTGACAGACGACGAGAAGGCTGTATTCAAAACATTCAGAGAGATTTCTCCAATGGAAATCGTTTCTCAGGCTGCCCAAAGACAGCAATATATTGACCAAGCGCAATCGCTTAACTTGCAGATTCCTTCTACAATGCCAGTTAAAGATGTTAACTATGTAATGATAGAAGCTTGGAAAAAAGGAGTGAAAACATTGTACTATCAAAGAAGTTCTTCGGTTTCCAAAGAATTGATGGTCAACTTTGTGACTTGTTCTGCTTGTGAAGCGTAGACAATAATTAAAAATTAACAATTGATAATTAAAAACCATCTTGTTGTAAAAACGAGGTGGTTTTTTTATTAACTTTAAGCCTCAATTCTAATATCTAACCTCTAACTTCTACCAAAATGAAATTCGGACAAGTTGCTGACCCGTCGAAAATCGATTTTACTTTGCCAAAAGACCATCCTCAAACCAAATTCATTCTCGAGAAGAATAAAAAAGGTTTGAATAATATCTCCATCGGTTGCGCAAAGTGGAACAAGACCGACCTCAAAGGTTTTTATCCGAAGGGGACAAAAGACGAGTTAACATACTATGCTACTCAATTTAATTCGATTGAGTTGAATGCAACTTTCTATGGAATGCCAACTGCGGAGCAAGTCCAAACCTGGAAAGAAAAGACACCAAAAGATTTCAAATTCTTTCCAAAAATTACCAATACCGTTTCACATTTTCGAAGATTGTTGAATATTACAGATGTTGTAACGCAATTCGCTTCGGCAGTTCTGAATTTCGATGAAAAATTGGGAATGGTTTTCCTACAGCTTCACGATAATTTCAAACCGAAAGACTATGAACGATTGGAAAAATTTGTGCAAGATTGGCCAAAAGAAGTTCCGTTAGCAATCGAATTGAGAAATACGGAGTGGTTTACGGATGAAGAAGTGTTCAACACCGTTTGTGAATTATTTGAAATGAATCAAATCACCAACATCATTGTAGATACAGCCGGAAGAAGAGATATGCTTCATATGCGGCTGACAACTCCGAATGCTTTTGTACGTTATGTCGGAGCTAATGCAGAAAGTGATTATGCAAGATTGGATGATTGGTTGGAGAGAATCAAAGTCTGGAAAAAAGAAGGTTTGCAGAATCTTTATTTCTTTGTTCATCAGAATGTTGAAAAAGCATCGCCGTTATTGTCAGCTTATTTTATAGAAAATGTGAATAAAGAATTCGGGACAGAGATTCATATTCCGACAATGGCTTCGGAGCAACCGACACTTTTTTAATGACTAAGTACAATGTAAATCCGGATGAAGATGAAATTCTTCCCAATTTATTAAATTCGAATTCTAAGCAAGAAATCGAAGAAGCAGAGTTTGAAGGCTTTTTGTATGCAGAGATGTTATTGACGACTCAACTTTCGGATAAGACAAAATTTGATTTAAGTTATATTAAGAACATTCATTATTTAGCTTTAAAAGATGTTTATTCGTTTGCAGGGAAATATAGGAGAGTCAATATTTCCAAATCTGGATTTATGTTTCCTGCGGCAAGATTTAGAAGAGTCAATGAGAGAATTTGAGTATGAAATCTTAAATAATCTTCTAGATAAATATGAGAAATTTGATTCCGTGTTTTTCATTGGAGATATTGCCAGGGTTCACGCAGAATTACTATACATTCATCCATTCAGAGAAGGAAATGGCAGGACTGCCCGTTTGTTACTTAATCTAATGTTCAGGAAAAATGGTTGGGAGATTTTGGACTTTACAAAAATGGATGAAGAATTGTTTGAAAAATATGTCTTCGCCGTTCAGTCGGCATCAATGAGGAACTATCAACCAATGATAGAAGTTATTGGGCTTTTGCTTTGATTTTTTTTAAAACACGAGCATAGGCTTCATTAGCGAATTTATCAGAAATTTTAATACGCTCAATACGGAAAGAACCTCTCAAAGATTGAAGGGTTTTGTTTTTATCAAACGTATTAATTTTTTCTTTTTTCATAATCAAATGTAAGGAAGAATTATAAAGCAAATTCTATCCTAAGCCAAAAACTTCAGCTCCTTGTCTTTAAATTGATTGTTTTCAACCAACTTATTCATTGCTTTCATTGTTTTCTTACGAAGCTTGGCAAGGATGCGGACGTTTTTGTCATCGCTGTAGTCGAAGATATCGTCCTCGAAAGAAAATACATCGCCTTTTTTGAACTTGATATTGTTTTCTTTCATTTCCTTAAGAAGCATTAGATTCGTCATTACTCTTAGGGAAGCGCTTTCTGCAGCTTCAAGATGTTTCAGAGATTTTAAGAGTTCCTTTTTATATTTTTTCTTTGATTTCATTTTGAATGATGTTAATCAATGAAAGATATGAAAAATTCTTTGGAATTTCTTACTTTTGGGGAAAATAAATCTAAGAAATGCAAGACCCTATTTTTGAACTAATTGAAAAAGAAAGACAAAGACAAACACACGGAATCGAACTAATCGCTTCGGAAAATTTTGTTTCCGAAAACGTGATGAAAGCAATGGGAAGTGTGCTAACCAACAAATATGCGGAAGGCTATCCGGGAAGACGTTATTACGGCGGATGTGAAGTTGTAGATGAGGTAGAACAATTGGCAATCGATAGAGCAAAAGAATTGTTTGGAGTCGATTATGTGAATGTCCAGCCACATTCTGGTTCTCAAGCTAACGCAGCAATTTATCTTTCAGTTCTAAAACCGGGCGATAAAGTGATGGGAATGGATTTGTCTATGGGTGGACATTTGACGCACGGCTCAGCGGTTAATTTCTCAGGAATCCAATACCAAGTTTGTTCTTACGGCGTTCAAAAAGAAACAGGTCTGATTGATTATGACCAGATGAGAGAAGTGGCGCTGAGAGAAAAACCAAAAATGCTGATTGCCGGATTCTCTGCTTATTCCAGAGATTTGGATTATGCTAAGTTTCGTGAAGTAGCGGATGAGATTGGAGCTACACTTTGGGCAGATATTGCACATCCGGCTGGTTTGGTTGCAAAAGGTTTATTGAACAATCCATTCGAACATTGCCACGTTGTGACGACAACGACTCACAAAACATTAAGAGGTCCAAGAGGGGGAATGATTATGATGGGTAAAGATTTCGAAAATACTTATGGACATAAAACACCGAAAGGCGAAACTAAATTGATGAGTGCTGTTTTGGACGGTGCTGTTTTTCCGGGAATTCAAGGTGGTCCGTTGGAACACGTTATTGGAGCGAAAGCAGTTGCGTTTGCGGAAGCTATTGATTCTAAATTTGAAGTTTATGCAAAACAAGTTAAAGCAAATGCTCAGGCTTTGGCAAAATCGATGATAGATTTAGGCTTCGAAATCGTGAGTGGGGGTACGGATAATCACTTGATGCTGATTGACCTTAGAAATAAAAATGTTAATGGAAAAGAAACTGAAAAAGCACTTGTGAAAGCGGATATTACTTGTAATAAAAATATGGTGCCTTTTGATGACAAATCGCCTTTCACAACTTCGGGAATTCGTCTAGGAACTGCAGCAATTACGACAAGAGGTCTTA
>QFQW01000005.1 GCA_003248755.1 Chryseobacterium sp.
TAGTTACAGCAATAGATGACGGGGCCAATGGTAAACAAGTTTGGATTTCTGACGGTACAACTACGGGAACATTTCTTTTGAAAAAAATATCAACAACAGGAAGTAGTATTGGAAATGATTTTGATATAGTTGTTTTCAATAATAAATTTTATTTCTACGCTTCCGATTTTGAATCTGCTGTTTGGGAATCCGACGGAACTACAGATGGGACAAGAAAATTCACCAACAAAGTTCGCGGTTATTTTATGCAGGGATACTCGCTTGGGGATCATTTTGTTTTTGGGGGAACAGATTCTGTGAATGGACTGGAGCCTTGGGTAAGTGATGGTTCTATTGAAGGCACTCAATTAGTTAAAGACGTTGTTCCTGGTGTTTGGGGAAGTATAGGAATCAATTCCAAAGTTGTTAAATACAGAAACAAAGTTGCTTTTGATATAATCAATAATTCCGGAGACTATCAAGTTTGGGAAACAGATGGAACTGAAAATGGAACCAAACAAATTCAAATAACAGATTCTGAGCTGGACAGACCTTTGCTATACAAATCCTCATCCGATAATCAGGAATTAATTATAACCAGAGCTAATTATGGAAATAATTTTTGGATTTATGATGATGAAAAAGGATTATCTAGAGTTCCGAATGCAACACCAACAATATATACCGATAAGGCGAGCAATTTTATTGATGATGATAGTTTTGTCTATTTGACGGCATCAACTCCGGAAAATGGTGCAGAATTGTTTAAAATAAACAAACAAACAAGGGAAATGTCTCTCCTGGCAGATTCTAATACTATACAGGATAGTAGCCCAAAAGGATTTATACGAAATTCCAACGGATTGATCATTGTGGCAAATGACGGAATAAATGGAAATCAATTTTTTAAAATTAATCCTGATACCGGAGAAAAAATAATTCTTAATAATTTGATCAATACATGGAATGGTGAAAAGGCCTCACTTTCAAATGCGGGTCTGATAAAATTAGGTAATGAGATTTATCAAAAAGGTACTTATAATGTCAATATCAATAACAGCAGCTATGCTTTGTTTGCTAAAACAGATGGAACATTTGAAAATACCACTTTTGTAAAGTATCCTAATAATACATTTAATAGTATTGGAGAGATATTTGAAAATCTAAATGATGAGTACCTTATATTCTCTGCAAACGATGGTAGTATAGGTACAGAACTTTTTAGAATTAGAAAAGGTTCGAACGAAGTTGAACTTCTCAGAGATATATCAACTGATGCAAATGGTGGATTATATAATATTGATTCTCATACAGTGACCAATAATGGATATTTATACTTTATTGCTAAAGATAATAATATAAGGACTATTTGGCGTACAGATGGTACCTCGGAAAATACTAAAAGTGTGATAAGCTTTTTGGATGAGAATGGCTATGATGGTGACCCAAAACTATTAGGGAGTCTGAATGACAAAATCTTAATATCCAAAAGTAGTTTTTATAATGGATCAGCTTACAATTCAGATTTATATATATCTGATGGGACACAGTCTGGTACTTCCTTATTAAAGAATCATTCTACACCTTATTTTTATCCGGATGGAATTAACAATGTAGGAGCAGAATTCAAAAATAAATTTTATTATACTACAAGCGGAGCAATATATCAGACAGATGGTACTCCAGAAAATACAAGAAGTATTTATCAAGCAGGTGGCAACGGAGAATATTTCAGAAGTCAGAATAAAATGTTAACATGTGGTGATAATTTGTTTATAGGTTCAGGAAATCGTTATTCTAGTTATTACGAAGGCACGTATGACAAAATCTATAATCTTTGGAAAACAGATGATAAAGGTAATACAGAGTTAATTTATAAAGTAGAAAACCAATCGGGTCAAGACAATTTTATCAAAGATTATAAATGTATCAATAATTATGTATATTTCACCAAGACCAATGATAATAGAATCTGGCGAACAAATGGTAAAGCTATTGACAATGTTGCATTAACAATCGATGTTAATAATCAAGAAGTTTTCGACTCCGAGAAAAATGAATTCGTTGGTGATATTTTTGTGGACGAAAACAAACTTCTTTTCACTGCAATTACTAAAAAATCTAGTGTAGAATATTATCAAGTGACTTCTGAACTACCAATTTATTTAAATATTAAAGAAGCTGATCATACTGATCGGAAAATAAAACTTTTATTATATCCCAATCCTGCTTCTCATTATATCAAAATCAAAAACATTGCAAATTATGATTCTCAATCTTACAAAATCTACAATATGTCTGGAAGTATTATTTCCGAAGGAGAATATACGAAGGAGAATCAGACTATCGATGTTTCTACAATTAATAAAGGATTGTATGTGATTGAAATTAAATCAAGATCCGGAATTCTTTATTCCCAAAAATTTATCAAGAATTAATTTTCTCTAAAATATGAAAAAGAGCTTACTTTTCCTGTTTGTATTTATGATAGTACATATTAATTCTCAAGTACTTTCTGATTATAAGTATGTTGTAATCCCAAAAGAATTTACTGGTTTTAAAGAAAACAGATCATATGGTCTTGGTTCCTTTTTGGAAAAATCTTTAAAATCAAAAAGGTATATTGTTCTGTCTGAAACCAAAAGTCAGTGGCCACAGGATGCATTGATGAATCCGTGCAAAATTTTGAATGCAGATATCATTGATGATAAAGGGTTTTTGAGAAACAAAATTACCCTTCAATTCAAAGATTGTAATAATAAAATTATCTATTCGGAAAAATCAAGTAGTACAATAAAAGAATATGAGCCTGGATATCAAGATGCTTTGAAGCAAGGACTCGTGAAAGTTCCTGTTTCTAATCCAAGTCCCGAGACCGAAAAAATGACAGAATTGAAACCCTTGGAAGAAGCTAAAATTGCTCAAAGTCCAATTGCACAAAGATTCAAAAATGGAAATTTGAGTTTGCAGAAAATCCAAATTGATGATAGTCAATTTATTTTGGTAGATGGGAGCAGTTCTGTTCCTTATGCAACTTTTAAGGCAACCAATAAGGCAGACGTTTTTCGAGTAAAATTAGGTTCCGGAGAGTCAACGATAGGTTATTACGAAAATGGAAATATTGTCATCGAAATACCTATGAGTAATGGTGACTTTACTAAAGAAGTTTTCTCCGCAAATTAAATTCAGTTTTATTCAACATAATAAAAGCTCCAAATTCTGGAGCTTTTTTAATTAGGAATTAGAAAAATTTGACCTTATTTATTAGGTTGCGGCGTATATCTCAAATATGGTTTTATGACTTTCACACCTTTCGTAAATTTTTTCTCGGCATCTTCCTGCGAAACAGCTGGCGGAATGATTACATCTTCACCGTCTTTCCAATCAACAGGTGTTGCCACACCATAACCATCGACCAATTGTAAAGAGTCCAAAACTCTCAGGATTTCTGTGAAATTCCTTCCCGTCGAGGCAGGATAGGTGATGATCAATCTTACTTTCTTGTTTGGGTCGATAATCAGCAAAGACCTTACTGTCAAAGTTGCGCTCGCATTCGGATGGATAAAATCGTACAATTCGGAAACTTTCTTATCCTGGTCTGCAATGATAGGGAATTCGACTTCTGTATTTTGAGTTTCGTTGATGTCGGAGATCCAACCTTTATGATTATTAATTCCATCAACACTCAAAGCAAGGACTTTTGTATTTCTTTTATCAAATTCTGGTTTCAATTCAGAAGTTTTTCCTAATTCTGTTGTACAGACAGGTGTGTAATCTGCGGGATGAGAAAATAATATTCCCCAGGAATCTCCAAGATATTCGTAAAAATTCAGATTTCCCAAGCTGCTTTCTGCGTCAAAATCCGGGGCTGTATCGCCAAGTTTAATAGACATATTTTAATATTTTATAAATTAAGTGATAACAAATTTAATAATAAAAAATTCAATTCATACTAATTTAGTATTATTTATTTTTAACAATAAAAAAACCACAGATAACTCTGCGGTTTTAAATTTATTTCTGAAAAGATTGGTTTAAAATGTTCCAACTTTGCTATCATCAATGTTATATTTTGCAATAACTTCTTCGTAAGACATTTTTGACAAGTCTCCAGCATTAGCATTTTTTCCAAAAACAGCAGGAACTAATACAACTCTGTAGGTCTGATTATTCATATATTGTGGTGTTGTTGTAATATCATAGTTTCCACCTGCATAAATCATAAAATCATTTTTAGAAAAGTCAAAATCATAATTGAATTCCAAATTATTGTTATAAGGATAGATAGTTGCCGGAATTTGTTGCCAGACAGGTGAATTATTTGAAGTTCCTGACTGCCTAAAAATAATTACATAATCTTGGTCTAATAATGGTTTATTAAAACTTTGACCATAATGCCATCCTAAATCTTGATTATAAGAAAAACTGACATTTTTCAAATCATAGACAGCAGGATAGTCTGTTGGAACAGAATTGTCAACATACTCTGTACGTTCACAACTTATTAATAAGAAGCCAAAAATAGCTACAATTATAAAAGGAAATAATTTTTTCATAGGTTTAGATATTTACGTTAAAATTTAATTACAAATTACAGACCATAAAAATAGCTTTTTTCCGTGGAATTAATATCTTTATGGAAACTTTCTGAATTTTAGATTTTCAAAATATGAAAAGGTTAAGTCTTCTTATAATAACTTTTATTTCACAATTTTATTTCACTCAATATCAGCCTAAGAATATTTCCAGCTCGGATATTGAGAAAGCGAATGATTGGGTGGATAAAACTTACAATTCACTTTCGCAGGATGAGAAGTTGGGACAATTGTTCATTGTAGCACTTTATACCAACAAGGATGAAGCTCATATCAATCAAATTAGAAATATTGTTAACCAAGATAAAATCGGCGGATTGATTCTGATGCAGGATGATGCTGAAAGAGAAATAAATTTGGTTAATGAATTTCAAGCTAAGTCAAAAGTTCCATTGATGATTGGAATGGACGCAGAATGGGGATTATTCCAAAGGATTGCAAAAGCGCATAAATATCCTTGGGCAATATCTTTGGGCGCAATTCAGGACAAAAATTTGATTTATGAGATGTCTGCGAAGATTGCCGAAGATTGTAAAAGAATGGGAATCAATTGGGATTTTGCACCGGTTGTGGATGTGAACACCAATCCAAATAATCCGATTATCGGAAACAGAAGCTTTGGTTCAGATGTCAATAACGTTGTGAATTCGGCTTTGGCTTATTCCAAGGGTTTGCAGGATAACAAAATTTTAGCGGCAATTAAACATTTCCCAGGCCACGGCGATACAGATAAAGATTCACATCTGGATTTGCCTGTTGTTTCTCACAATTTGGAAAGATTGGAAAAAATTGAAATAGCGCCTTTCAAAGCTTTGATGAGCAAAGGAATTGGCGGTGTAATGGTTGCGCATCTTTATGTTCCGACTTTGGAAAATGAAAAAGGAATTCCGGCTTCGGTTTCTAAAAAAATAGTGACTGGACTTTTGAAAGAAAAATTAGGCTACAAAGGTTTGATTATTACAGATGCATTGAATATGGGAGCTGTTGCCAACAAATTCAAAGCCGGAGAATTGGACGCAATGGCTTTCAAAGCAGGGAATGATATAATGTTGTTCTCACAGGATGTTGCAACAGGTAAAAAATTGATTCAGCAAGCGATTGATAAAGGCGAAATTTCTCAAAATAGAGTGGAAGAGAGCGTTAAAAAAATTCTTTTGACCAAGTATTACTTAGGTTTGGACAAATACAATAATATCAATCCGGAAAATATTAATGATGATTTGAATAATGCTTCACATTCTGCTCTGGTTCAGAAAATGTATGCGAATGCTTTGACATTAATCAAGGATGATAAAAAACTATTACCATTGGATTGTAAAGAAACTTACTATTACGTTCCATTGGAAGAAGCGCCTTATGAAACTTTCCTCAATCAATTGAATACTGGAACGACTGTTATTGTAAAAAAACCTGATGAAATTAGTACAATTCCAGCCAATTCTAAAGTGATTATAGGTTTCCATAAAGATAATTCTACAGCTTATAAACCTTACAAAATTTCTGATGCAAGCAAGAAGGTTTTATCAGATTTAGGCAAAAATCAAAATGTGATTTTGGATGTTTTTGGAAGTCCTTATGCATTGAAAGATATTGATATTTCTAAGGTCTCTACTGTGCTTGTTTCTTATGAGAATAATGATGATTCTATGAAAGCAACAGCTAACGGAATTTTGGGACAGACAAAAATATGGGGCAGACTTCCGGTTTTGGTTAATGACAATTTGAAATTTGGAATAGGAATGGATGTTGAAGCTAAAAATCCAACCAATCAAACTGATAGAAAAAATAGCTTAGAAACCAAAAATTCTAAGACTGTAATTGAGTAAATTTATAACCACAAAAGTCACAAAAGTTTTTTAGATTTTATAAAGTTAAATAAGAAAACTAAAAAGAAATGATAACACAGTTTTATTTGACAGATTTGACTTATAAAATTAATGGAGCTTGTATAGAAGTTCATAAACATTTAGGTCCGGGATTATTGGAAAGTGTTTATTGTGAAGCATTGAAGGAAGAATTTGCATTGAGAAATATTAATTTCAAATCAGAATTTAGAATTGATGTTATTTATAAAGAGAAGGTTTTAAATTGTGATTTCAGATGTGATTTTCTAATTGAAGAAATAATCGTTTTGGAAATAAAATCAGTCAAAAGAATTGAAGATATTCATAAAGCACAACTTTTGAATTATATGGGATTATTAAAAATTCCAAGGTATTCTTATTAATTTCAATGTAAAAAATATTTTTCACGAAGGGCAAGAAACATTTGTCAATAAGTACTATGAACAATTAATGTAAATTGAAAACTTATTTTTACTTTAAAATATCAATAATAAACTTTAAAATAAATCTTTTGTGACTTTTGTGGTTCAAAAAATATAATAAAAAATGAAAATAGGAATACTTTGCTATCCAACTTACGGTGGGAGCGGAATTGTGGCAACAGAATTAGGAATGAGTTTAGCCGATAAAGGCTTTGAAGTTCATTTCATCAGTTCAGCTTTGCCGGCGCGTTTGGACGTTACCAATCCGAATATATTTTTCCATAAAGTGAACGTCCAGACATATCCATTGTTCCAGTATCAGCCTTATGATATCGCATTGTCGTCGATGATTTATCGTGTGGTTAATCTTTATAAGCTGGACATCCTTCACGCACATTATGCGATTCCTTATGCTTATGCGGCGTTTACGGCAAAGCAAATGTTGAAAGCGGATAATAAAGATGTTCCATTAGTAACAACACTTCACGGTACTGATATCACTTTGGTAGGACAACATCCGAGTTACAAACACGCTGTTGAATTTTCTATCAACCAAAGTGATGCGATAACGTCGGTTTCCGAAAGTTTGAAAAAAGACACACTTCAGTTTTTCAATATTCAGAAAGAGATTCAAGTAATTACTAATTTCATTGATAATTCTGAATTTGAGGAATGTACGACCTGTCAAAGAGAACAATTTGCGAGTGATGATGAGAAAATCTTGATTCACGTTTCCAATCTTCGTCCGGTTAAGAGAATTCAGGATGTTTTGGAAATTTTCAAAAATGTCAACAAGAAAATAAAATCAAAACTGATTATCATTGGAGAAGGCCCGGAAATGGAAAAAATCTCCGAGTTTATGGAACAGAATCCGGATTTGATTGGAAAAATAAAATTACTTGGAAAAGTCAATAATTTATATCATATTTTACAGCTTTCTGATGTGTTTCTTTTACCTTCGGAACAGGAAAGTTTCGGTTTGGCGGCTTTGGAAGCAATGGCGGCGAGAACGCCTGTTATCAGTAGTAATGCTGGTGGAATCCCGGAAGTTAATATTCAGGGAGAAACCGGATTTTTGGCAGAAACAGGAAATGTAGAAGCAATGTCCAATTATTGTATCAAACTTTTGAGTGATGAAAATCTTCTCGCTGAAATGAAAAAGAATGCAAAAGCACAGGCAATCCATTTTGATTTGAAAAATATTCTTCCGATTTATATCGAGATGTATGAAAATACAATTGCGAAATTTGAAGAAGCAAAATATAAAGAAGTTTAAAAAATTTTTATTTAAATATAATTGAGTCGCAAAATTAATTTGCGACTTTTTTGTTGTTCTAATTCATAATTATTTGAACACTAATGTTTTGTTAAATTTTATTTTATAAATTAGAAAAAATATTTCTAATAATTTACAAAATCATCAAAAGCACAACATTATGAGTATCAAAAAACATTTTCTTGCTATTTTCTTTTTGTTTATTAGCTTTATTGCTTATTCTCAAATCGACACCGTTACAATGACAGACGGCAAAGAAGTCCGTGGAAAAGTTGTAAAGTACAATCCGAATGACATTCAGTTTGTTTATCAGAACGAAACTTTGGAGTACACGCTTAACAAAAAAGACATTTCAAAAATTACATTTTCTTCTGGTCGTATAGAGTATCTTAATGATATGAATACTTCTACAAAATCGAGCCAGGCAATTGGAGATTATCATAATAAAGTTGCGATTTTGCCTTTTGGTTATGTCAGAGACCAGGAAAAAAGCAATGAAACGATGACTAAGAAAATTCAGCAGGAAACTTATACTATTTTCAATTCCAAAAAACAGAATCTCAAATTCCAAGACCCAACAGAAACCAATGCATTGTTGTACAAAGCGGGAATCAACGAAAGCAATCTTCAAGGCTTCACAATGGGGGAAATTTGTCATATCCTGAATGTGGAATACGTTGTTAGTGGATTGGTGTCTATTGAAAAATCGGGAGTTTATACTTCCAATTACGGAAATTCGCAGACCAATGCTTCACAAAAAAATAACGGTGTGAAAATCAATTCTACAGACTCATCTTCTACCAGAACTTACCAGAATTATGAGACCAGCATTACGATGAACATTTTTTCTATCAATGGAGACAATCTTTTCACACACAATCACAATTCGTTTTGGCCTTACGAAAATGCTTATAAAACCACTTTGGATTATCTGGCGAAGAGAACTCCGCTTTATAAGAGATAAATTAAAAAATATAAAAGCCTTCAACTCCGCTCAGACTAATAGTTTTCAAATGTAATATTTGCTATTAGAGATGTCACACTAAGCGGAGTCGAAGTATTTTGAATTATTAATTAAGATTTACAAATCTATATTTAAAATATTTCTGTAACTTAAACCTTTCGGAGTTTTGAGCTTCGGAAGGTTTTTTTTAACGAAAATCACAAACACAAATGAATGAAGAAATATTACAGTATCTCTGGAATTTTAAGAAATTCCGGAACTTTGACTTTATCTCTACAGACGGACGAAAAATTGAAATTTTAGAATTCGGGGAATGGAACAAGAATTCTGGTCCGGATTTTCTCTTTGCCAAAATCAAGATTGACGACGTAATTTTCGTAGGAAACATCGAGATTCACACAAAAGCTTCCGATTGGTTTTTTCATAATCACTCGGGTAATCCGGAGTTTGGAAATCTGATTCTTCACGCAGTTTATATCAATGACTGCGATATTCCGGAATTAGAAAAACAGAAGATTCCGACTTTGGAACTCAAAAATTTTATTGATGAAGAATTGATTCAGAAACATCAAAATTTAAGACAAGAACATTCTTTCATTGCTTGTGAAGAATTATTTGCTGAGAATAAGATTCCATTGTTTTTTGAAGAAACTGTTTTGCTCAAAAAATTGGAAGCTAAATCTCAAATCTTCGAAGAAGTCTTAATCAAAAACCAAAACAATTATGAAGCGCTTTTGTTTCAAAATCTGGTTTACACTTTCGGCTTGAAAGTGAATGCAGAAATCTTTCTTCAAATGGCTGAAAGTTTAGACTTTTCTATGATTCAGAAAATCAAACAAAATGATATTCATTTGGAAGCTTTATTCTTTGGAATCTGTGGATTTTTGGAAGAATCAAAAGATGAAATAATGCAAATCTGGAAAAGAGAATTTGATTTCTTGAAAGTGAAATTTAATATATCTGAATTTAAAATTCATCCAAAATTCTCCAAACTTCGTCCACCAAACTTTCCGACTATAAGATTATCACAATTAGCGAATCTTTATCATTCTCAACCCAATCTTTTTTCAAAACTAATTGAAGCAAAAACGATTGATGATTTATACAAAATTTTCGAAGATGTCAAAGCTTCTGAATATTGGGATAGCCGTTTTAATTTTGGAAAGATTTCATCCATTGAAAGTAAGAAATATCTCAGTCAGGATTTCATTGATTTGATTATTATCAATACAATTTTACCATTGAAATATTTTTATCACAAAAATCACAATCCTGAAATTGTTGATGACATTTTCGATTTCTACAAACAGATGAGACCTGAGAAAAATTCTGTTTTGGATGAATGGAAAAAGTTGGGATTGAAATTCAAAAATGCATTGCAGACCCAAGCGTTTCTTTATCAGTATAAAACATTCTGTAACCAAAAAAAATGCTTAAATTGCGGTATTGGTTTTCAAGTATTGAGCAATGATAGATAATATTAGACACAGATTCGAAAGAGAATGGTTTGGAGTGCTTACAAGATACGGCACTAAGTTGGGGATTCCTGTTTCCAAGCTACGTGTTTTCTTCATCTATTCTACATTTGCAACTGCGGGGATTTTCTTTTTATTTTATCTGGGAATGGCTTTTATGCTTTGGATAAAAGATTGTATCATAACCAAAAGACCTAGTGTTTTTGACTTGTAGGTTTTTCTCACAGATTCAGCAAATTTTGCAGATTTAAATTAAAACATCATATTGTCATTACGTAGGAATTTCTACATTCCGGATTGAATGCCGAATCACTTAGTTAGATTTGGGAGTTCTTCGATAGGCTCAGGATAAACTCCAGGCGGATAAAGCTGCCAAAAAAAATCCGATTGAAAAACTCAACCGGATTTGTATATTAAAAGAAGTCTAAAACCTGACTTCTGAAATCTAATATTAAGAATTAGCTGTAGAAATATTTGCAGTTACATATTCTCTGTTCATTCTTGCAATGTTTTCCAGAGAGATACCTTTTGGACATTCTACTTCACAAGCTCCTGTGTTTGAGCAGTTTCCGAATCCTTCTTCGTCCATTGCTTTTACCATGTTCAGAACTCTTCTTTTCGCTTCTACGCGACCTTGTGGTAATAATGCAAACTGAGAAACTTTTGCTCCTACAAATAACATTGCAGAACCGTTCTTACAAGTCGCTACACAAGCACCACAACCGATACAAGCTGCTGCATCCATTGCTTTGTCTGCATCTTCTTTTGGAACCGGAATTGCGTTGGCATCCAAAGTATTTCCAGAAGTATTTACAGATACGAATCCACCTGCAGCCATTACTCTGTCAAAAGCACTTCTGTCAACCACCAAATCCTTGATTACTGGAAAAGCAGCACTTCTCCAAGGTTCGATGTGAATGGTTTCGCCATCTTTGAAATGACGCATATGCAGCTGACAAGTCGTGATTCCTGTATCCGGACCGTGCGCTCTACCATTGATGTAAAGAGAACACATTCCGCAGATTCCTTCACGGCAATCGTGGTCAAACGCAACAGGGTCTTTCCCTTCGTTGATTAACTGCTCGTTCAGGATATCCAACATTTCCAAGAATGAAGAATCTGTAGAAACATCAGAAATTTTATAGGTATCGAATTGTCCCTTCGATTTATTATTTTTTTGTCTCCAAATTTTCAGCGTAAGATTTAAGCCTTTTTTTGCACTCATTTTTATATATTTTTGAATGGAGATTATTTGTAACTTCTTGCTTTAACTTCGATATTCTCATACACCAGCTCTTCTTTGTGAACCACAGATTGATTGATGTCCATACCTTTGTATTCCCATGCAGCAACGTATTTGTAATTCACATCGTCACGTTCTGCTTCTCCATCCGGAGTAGAGTGGTCTTCACGGAAGTGTCCTCCACAAGATTCGTTTCTGTTAAGCGCATCGATTGCCATCAGTTGTCCTAATTCCAAGAAATCGGCAACTCTGAAAGCTTTTTCCAATTCAGGATTCAAGTTAACAGCTTCTCCCGGAACTTTTACATTTTTCCAGAACTCATTTCTTACTTCCTCGATTTCTTTGATTGCTTCTCTTAAGCCTTCAGGCGTTCTTCCCATTCCGACTTTGTTCCACATAATGTGTCCTAGTTGTTTGTGGAAATGGTCAACTGTATGTGTTCCTTTGTTATTAAGAAAGAAATCGATTTTATCCTTAATTCCTTTTTCAGCTTCATCAAATGCCGCTGAATCAGTTGGGATTTTTCCTGTTCTGATGTCTGCAGAAAGATAATCTGCAATCGTGTAAGGAAGAACGAAATATCCGTCTGCCAAACCTTGCATCAAAGCAGAAGCTCCTAATCTATTAGCTCCGTGGTCAGAGAAGTTAGCTTCTCCAATTACAAAACATCCCGGAATTGTAGATTGTAAATTATAATCCACCCAAACACCACCCATTGTGTAGTGAACCGCAGGATAGATTTTCATTGGTGTTTTGTAAGGGTCATCAGCAGTAATCTTCTCATACATTACGAATAGGTTACCATATTTCTCCTCAATCCATTTTTTACCAAGGTCGTAAATCTGTTGTTCCGTTGGATTATGAATATGTTTTTCGATAGCGGCTTCTTTACCTTTTTTCATGATTTCTGTAGAGAAATCAAGGTAAACGCCTTCTTTCGTATCATTATTCTCGATTCCGTAACCTGCATCACATCTTTCTTTTCCAGCTCTGGAAGCAACGTCCCTAGGTACCAAGTTACCGAAAGCAGGATATCTTCTTTCAAGATAGTAATCTCTATCTTCTTCTTTAATATTTTCTGGTCTAAGTCTCCCTTCTCGGATGGCAACAGAATCTTCAATATTTTTAGGAACCCAGATTCTTCCTGAGTTTCTAAGAGATTCTGACATTAAGGTCAATTTAGACTGCTGAGTTCCGTGAACCGGAATACAAGTTGGGTGAATCTGGACATAACAAGGGTTTGCAAAATAAGCTCCTTTTTTATGAATTTTCCAAGCTGCTGAAACGTTTGAACCCATTGCATTGGTTGAAAGGAAATATACGTTTCCATAACCTCCAGAAGCAATTACAACTGCATGAGCAGAATGTCTTTCGATTTCACCGGTTACAAGGTTTCTTGCGATGATTCCTCTTGCTTTTCCATCAACAATAACTAGGTCTAGCATCTCGTGACGGTTGAACATTTGGATTCTACCTTTACCGATTTGGCGGCTCATTGCAGAATATGCTCCTAATAATAACTGCTGACCGGTTTGTCCTTTTGCGTAGAATGTTCTTTTTACCTGAACTCCACCAAATGAACGGTTATCTAATTGACCGCCGTACTCACGTCCGAAAGGAACACCTTGAGCAACACATTGGTCAATGATGTTTGCAGAAACTTCTGCCAATCTGTAAACGTTAGCTTCTCTTGCACGATAATCTCCACCTTTGATTGTATCGTAGAACAATCTGTAAGTTGAGTCACCATCACCTTGATAATTCTTAGCAGCATTGATACCTCCTTGAGCCGCAATAGAGTGTGCTCTTCTCGGAGAATCCTGATAGCAGAATGCTTTTACGTTGTATCCTTGTTCAGCAAGAGTTGCAGCAGCAGAACCGCCGGCTAATCCTGTCCCGACAATGATGATATCTATTTTGTCTCGGTTGTTTGGAGCAACCAAGTTCATGTGGTCTTTATGATTTTTCCATTTGTCCTTAAGCGGACCGTGAGGAATTTTTGAATCTAAACTCATAATTTACTTTTTATTATTGAGTAACGAAGTGAAAAATTGCAATGATGATGAATCCAAGTGGAATAAGGATAGAATACCAATTTCCGAATGCCTTGATAAAAGGCGTGTACTTTGGATGTCTTGCCCCAATAGATTGGAAAGAAGACTGGAATCCGTGTGCTAAGTGTAAACCTAATAATATAAAAGCAATTACATAAAGAACAACTCTCCAAATATCATGGAATTTGTGGTGCAATTCTTCCCAGTATCTCAATTCATCGGGATTATTGCCCTGGATATACTTATAGCTGATTTCAGGAAACCAGAAATCGTAGAAGTGTAAGGCAATAAATGCTAAAACTACAGCTCCGGAAATAATCATATTTCTGGACATCCAAGTAGAATTTGCAGCACCATTGTTCATCGCATATTTTACAGGTCTTGCTTTGTTGTTCTTTATTTCAAGAACGAATCCCATTACGAAGTGGAAAACCACAGCGAAAACTAAAATTGGCTGCATCACAAATTGAACTGCCGGATTGTATCCCATAAAATGAGATGCTGCGTTGAAACCGTCTTCACTAAAGACTGAAATCATATTGGTGGATACGTGCATCACCAAAAAAATCAGCAAGAACATTGCTGAAAGTGCCATAGCATATTTTCTTCCTATAGAAGATGTAATACCTGCCATAATTCTGTTGTTATTTGAATTTTCACAAATTTAGAAAATAGTTGAATCATATTACATTGAGAAATGTCAGAAAAATACAGTTTGTAATCTTTCTAAATAATATCAATTATTTGTTAATTAAATGTTTCATTGTATTGAGTTTTTTACTTCTTTAAAATTTATTTTTTCATCTTTTTATTATAATTTTAAATTTTTAAAATTGAATGAAGATGTCTTTATCTTACGCATTCGGAGTTTCATCTATTCCTTTGTTGGGAGAAACGATAGGTGAAAATCTGACTAAAACTGTTGCCAAATTTCCAAATAACGAAGCATTGGTTTCTGCTCATCAAAATTACAGGGCAACATATCAAGAATTTTATAATCAAACAACTCAAGTCGCAAAAGCGCTTATCAATATCGGTGTCAAATCAGGAGATAGAGTAGGTGTCTGGTCTGCTAATCGTTATGAATGGACGCTACTTCAATATGCAACAGCAAGAATCGGAGTTATTTTGGTAAATGTGAATCCGGCTTACAGAACCAGCGAACTGATTTTTGTGATTAACCAGTCCGAGATGTCGCATATTTTTTCCTCATTGACTTTCAAATCCAGTGATTATAAAAAAATGATTATCGATGCTAGAGAATTCTGCTCTACATTGAGGTCAGAAGTTTTCTTTGATGATAATTGGAATGATTTTCTAAAAGGTGCAGAAAAAATTTCGGATGAGGTTTTGAAAAATTTCGAAAATGAAGTTCAGTTTGATGACCCGGTGAACATTCAATATACATCTGGAACGACGGGTTTTCCGAAAGGCGTTACACTTTCTCATCATAACATTCTTAATAATGGTTATTTTATTGGTGTCAGGTTAAAATATTCTGATAAGGACAGGGTTTGCATTCCGGTTCCTTTCTATCATTGCTTCGGAATGGTGATTGGGAATCTGGCTTGTACGGCTCATGGCGCATGTATGGTAATTCCGAATGACAGTTTTGACCCGGATATCACTCTGAAAGTCGTAACTCAAGAAAAATGTACATCTTTATATGGAGTGCCAACAATGTTTATTGCAGAATTGGCGGTTAAAGATTTTGATTCTTACGATTTTTCAAGTCTTAGGACCGGAGTAATGGCGGGTTCGGTTTGTCCGCCTGAAATTATGAAAAAAGTTGAAAGCCTGATGAATATAAAAGAAATGAGCATCTGTTACGGAATGACAGAAACTTCACCTGTTTCTACGCAAACTTTGATTGGAACACCTTTGGAAAAACAGGTTTCTACAGTTGGAACGGTTCAGAACCATTTGGAAATCAAAATTATTGATAATGATGGGAAAATAGTAAAACGTGGCGAACACGGTGAACTTTGCACAAGAGGTTATTCTGTAATGTTAAAATATTGGAATGACCCGGAGAACACAAAGAAAGTTCTGGATGACGGGCGTTGGATGCACACCGGGGATTTGGCTGTGATGGATGAAGAAGGTTATATTACGATTTCTGGTAGAATCAAAGATTTGATTATTCGTGGAGGTGAGAATATTTCGCCAAAAGAGATTGAGGATTTTCTATATGCTTATCCAAATATTATGGATGTTCAAATCATCGGTGTTCCAAGTGAGAAATTTGGGGAAGAAGTGATGGCTTGGGTAAAAGTGAGAGAAGGTTTCGATTTATCAGAAGAAGAGCTTTTGGATTATTGCAAAGGCCAAATCGCTCATTATAAAGTTCCGAAATATTGGAAATTTGTAGATGAATTCCCAATGACCATTTCCGGGAAAGTCAGAAAAGTTGAGATGAGGGAAATTTCGATTAAAGAATTAGGATTGTAAATTCTATAATAATCTATTTTAGACTTTGGATTGCTAATTTATATCCCTTCATTCCAAATCCGGAAATAACTGCATTGCAGCTTTCCGCAGTCACAGATTTTTTTCTGAACTCTTCACGTTTGTAAATGTTGCTGATATGAACTTCAACTTTAGTTTTATTAATATTCTTAAGACAATCCGAAATAGCATAAGAATAATGTGTAAAAGCTCCGGGATTAATAATGACAGCTTCGAAATCATCTTTTTGTAAACGGTTAATTAACTCACCTTCGATATTAGATTGATAATATATAAGGTCATCAGAAGAGAATTCAATTTTCAATTCTTTTATATAATCTTCCATAGAAACAGAACCATAGATTTCTGGTTCACGAGTTCCAAGTAAGTTAAGATTTGGTCCGTTGATAATAAGAATCTTCATAATGTTTGATAATTGGTGTAAAAGTAAAAAATCCTCAGAAATTTCCGAAGATTTTTTAAATATAGTATAAGGATTAAGTGTAATTATTTTCCCAGAAAACTATTAAGACTCTTTTTAGCCTTATCAATTTCTTCGTTTGCAGATTTTTTTGTTTCCTCAGCCGATTTTTTGAAGTCCTCCTTTGTTTTGTCGGCAGAAGCTTTTACATCAGCAACTGTTTTTTTTGTTTCTTCGGTGATTTTAGCTTTTTCTGTATTAAGCTTATCTTTTACTTCTGCAGTTTTGTTTTCCACAGCAGTGGCAACTTTATCACTAATAATGCTGTCAGATTTTTTTACAACATTGTTGATGGTTCCGGATACTTGAGTCCCCAATACTTGAGCTGATGTTGACAAATAGTTTTCATATTCAGATTTTACAGTTCCGCCTTCTGCAACATAAGCGTTCTTAGATTCAACATATTTTTCCTGAGCAGCCTGTAATTCTTTTTTAGCAGCTTCTATTTTTACAGGATCATTGGTTGCTAGAGCAGCTTCATAATTTTTCTGAGCTGTAGATAATGCCAATGCGGCATCTTCGTAAGACTGTGTAAAGTCTATTTTAGCATCAGAAGATTCTGTCTTGTTGCAACTGTTAGCTGTTAGTACAATTCCTACTAAAGTTAATGTCAAAAGTGTTTTTTTCATTTTATTGATTGTTAATGATCTGTTTTGTTAATTTTTGTAATTCTTGGTCTTCTTCAGATTGTGAAATATCTCCATTCAATCTTTTTACTTCCAATGTATTGATTTGTTTTGCTAAATTAAGATAAGCAAGATATTTTTCTAAAATTAGAATCTTTTTCTCGGATGTAGCATTAGTAGCATTAGCACTTTTTACAAAAGTTTGCAGATTGTCGTTACACAAAATGTATGCCTGAAATGCATTTGATAAAAAATAATCACTCACAAGAGAATTAGTTTCAAGATTACTGTATAGTTTTGGGATTTCTACTGGCGAATATTGAATAATTTCAGAAATGTCCGCCCCTTTTTTAGCTGCGTTAAGATACATTCCTTGAGTTTTCATGGCACTGTTTTCCAAAGAAAGGTTGGTTGCATCCAAAAGTTTGACAAGATTTTTCTTCTGATTGATGTCTGATAAAATCGTATTAAGACTCAATGCAATAAAAAAACCAATGAATGTTGAAATCAAAGAAATAAAAAATTCAAAGCTTCTCGTTTTATTTGTTCGCAATCCATCGAATAATTTTGAATTGATTAAGAATAAGGTCAATACAACTAATCCAATTGCAATAATAATATACATACGTATTTTTTGTCAAATGTATTAAAATAGACAATAATCTGAAACAAAAATAGATAAACAAATATTATTTGCCACCGAACAAATCTGTATAAGCTTACTGGATTTAAAATAAATCAGAGATTGATATAAAACAAAAACCTTCGGAAATTATCCGAAGGTTTGTAGCCCGTAGGGGAATCGAACCCCTCTTACCAGAATGAAAATCTGAGGTCCTAACCGATAGACGAACGGGCCAGATTTTTATTTTTAAGCTAACTTGTTAACGTGTTTTGTTAACTTGCTTTTTAAGTTAGCTGCTTTATTCTTGTGAATAATGTTTTTCTTTGCTAATTTATCTAGTAAAGAAATTACTTTTGGCAATTGCTCTTGAGCAGAAGTTTTGCTTTCTTCATTTCTTAATACTTTCACAGCTGTTCTAGCAGTCTTGTGATAGTATCTGTTACGCAATCTTTTTACTGCGTTTTGTCTAATTCTCTTTAATGCTGATTTATGATTTGCCATATCGTTCAAATGTGGGTGCAAAGATAAAAACTAATTTTTAATTTGCAAACTTTTTTTTAAAAAAATTTAAAATTTGTTTTGCCTTATTTGAAGTTAAAAAATGATCGACTAATCTTAATTTTGGAAGACTAAATGTCCTCGTTTCTCCGTTAAGGCGGTGCAAAAGTAGTAATATTTTTTAATATTCAAAATTTTTGAAAGTTTTTTTCTGATTTTTTTTCAATCTGGGTTTGGCTAATCGGTTATGTGTTTGTTTTTCAATATGGTTAAAATTGATTAATTATTTAGAATTTTTTTGGATCAAAAAAACAATTCGTTGGATAATTAAAACTAAAAAAAGAAAACCGGAAAAAGTCATTTGTATTACTTTTCCGGTTTTGTAGCCTATAGGGGAATCGAACCGCTGTTGCAAGAAAGAAAATCTTGAGTCCTAACCACTAGACGAATAGGCCGTTTGGAATTGCGGACTGCAAAAATAATTACTTTAAGTTTTTTGAGCAAATGATTTTGTCTATTTCAATTTTTTCTCAATAAAGGTATTTGTAATTCCTTTGTTTTCGAACTCTTTTTGGGCTTTCACAGCATCTTCCAAAGTTTTATATTTTCCATAGGTGTAATAGAAAATACCATTCTCTTTGTTTCTTTCCGTTTCTGGGAAGGATTTGAGGATAATAGATTTAGAATCCAGTTTGTCTTTTCCGGCATAAACCTCGATGGTATAATATCCTGTTCCCATTGATTGATTAGGAACAAAACTGATAGCAACCGCATTTCGGAATCCTGCATCTTTGGCCGTTTTCAGATTGGTATCTCTTACAGAAGCATAATTTGTAGTGCTATAATAATACTTATAAAATCCATTTTCTTTTATTGGTAAGATGTATTTAAGACCTTTGAGGGCTGGGTCATCTTCTGTGTATCTTGAAGGTGTACTCATTAATAAGATTCTGAAATCATTTTTTAACGGCTGCTCAACAGGTTTTTCGGGTTCAGGTTCTTTTACGTTTTTGTCTACCAGTTTTTTATAGCTTACAATTGCATTGAAAATACTTTCTGCAATAGCTTGCTGCCCATCTTCTGTAGATATATAATGTGCATCATCAGAATTATTGACAAAACCGGTTTCGATAAGAATAGAAGGCATCGCATTCATTCTCAGTACGTGTAAGTTTTCCTGTTTTACGCCACGTGATAATCTTTTATCTTTTTTTACAAAGTTTTCTTCAACCAAACCACCTATGGTAAGACTTGCTTGCAGGTATTTGCTTTGTTGAATTTTTAGTGCAATTAGAGATTCTGGAGAGCTGGCATTGTAAGAAGCGAAGTTTTCTTTGTCTTTTTCATCTAAAAAGATTACATCGTTTTCTGCTTTTGCAACATCTAGGTTGGCTTTGTTTTGATTAGGTCCTTGTACAAAAGTTTCGGTGCCTTGTGCAGTGGCGCTTTTACTAGGAGAAGAATTAACATGAACAGAAATGAATAAATCGGCTTTGCTTCTGTTGGCAAGATCTGTTCTGTAGGTCAAAGATGGATATTCATCTACTTTTCTGGTATAGATTACTTTATAATCTTTGTTTTTTTCTAACATTCTTCCGAGTTTGAGAACAACTCCTAATGTAATATTTTTTTCCTGGACAGAGCCTATGTCACTATATGTTCTATTAGCCCCGATGTCGCTTCCGCCGTGACCCGCATCCAAAACAATCGTGAATTTTTTCTGCGAATAAAGACTTGTGAAACTTACAAAAAGTGTTAACAGGAAAAAAAATTTCGTATAAAATATATGGCTTGCCATTTTAATCTTTAAAATTTAATTAATTTTGAACCCAATTTCAGAATGACTGCATTGGCTCGAAGTATTTTCAAAAGTATATTACTAATTTTAAATATCCTAATTTTTAACAATATTTTATCACAAACTGTGCCTGAAAATATTGATAATAAAAGTGGTGTTCAAAACTCCGTATCCATAACCAAAGACACTTTAGGAGTGAAGAAAGATTCTATCCTTCCAAAAGAAGAGCTGGATGATGTTGTAAAAACAAAAGCCGAATACAAAAGTAGTTCTTCCATTTCTAATAAGCAGACATTTCTTAACAAAAAAGCCCAGATTATCTATCAGGATATGCAGATAGATGCTGATTATATCAGGATAGATTGGGAAACGGGAAAGATATATGCAAGAGGTGAACAAGATGAAAAAGGCAGGATTATAAAACCTGCGATTGCGACTCAGGGCGGAAAGCAATACGAGTACAATGAGGTTATATATAACTATAAGACAAAACAAGCAATAGCTTTCAATGCAAGAACCGAAGAAAACGAAGGTGTAATCGTTGCCCAGAAAACGAAAAAGTATAATGATTCGGTTTTCTTTATGAGAAGAGCCATGTTCACAACGGATGAATATTTTCTCAAAAAGAAAGATTCTTTAGCAGATTATCACATGTCTGCGCCCAATATCAAACTTTTAAAAGGGAAAAATAATTCTCAAATTATAACAGGGCCGATACAGATGTATATTGAGCAGGTGCCAACACCCTTGGTAATGCCTTTTGCAATTCTTCCTTTTTCGGACAAAAGATCTGCCGGAATTTTGATTCCAAGTTTTGGAGAACGTCAGGATGTCGGGTTCTTTTTGAATGGACTTGGTTACTATCGACCGATAGGAGATCACTTTGATCTCAGGATTTTATCAGATCTATACACAAAAGGAAGCTGGAATCTTCGTCCGGAAATGAATTATCTTAAAAAATACCGCTATTCCGGTAATTTTGCTGCCGATTATGGTTATACAATCCGAGGAATAAAAGGACTCTCCAATTATTCCAAAACCAAAACCTTCAGATTGGCTTGGAGACACTCTCAGGATTCTAAAGCGAATCCGTATTTTACATTCAATGCCAGTGTGGATATTGTTAGTAATACATTCTATAATAATACGATTAATAACAATTATATTTTCAATGGCAGTAACCTTAATACACGTCAAACATCCCGTATCAATGTTACCAAGCGATTCATCAATCTACCTATAACAATCAGTGCGAGTGCAACGTATGATCAGGAATTTTCTACGGGGCAGATCAATTTGCGTTTGCCGGATATGACGATTGCTGTTAATCAGTTTTATCTTTTCAGGCCAAAAACGGGAATTAGAACGGGCTTATTGGAAAATATCAATGTTAATACTGGTTTTGCACTTAGTAATTATGTTACAACAAACGAAAATGGGATCTTTAAACCACAAATGTGGAAAGATCTGAAAACTGGTGCCAAGAATAATATTTCATTGTCAACTAATACCACCCTTGCTAAATATTTTACATTCTCTTTGAGTGCAAATGCAGATAATGTATTGACAACAAAGACATTAGACAGAAGCTATAATCCTCTTACTAATGAGGTGGAAGATGTATATAAGAGTAATCTTGCGGGTTATACCACATTCTCTACCAGTGCAAGTTTACAAACTGTATTGTATGGTCAGAAAAATTTTAGCAAGACTTCTCCAATCGTGGCAATACGTCATATGGTGACACCAAGTATGAGTTTTACATATTCTCCTGATTTTGGGGATAAAAGTTGGGGTTATTTCAGGAATTATTCTAGTCCCAGAGGTGAAATGACGCCTTACTCTATTTTTAATGGAGGTATATATGGAGCGCCTTCATCCGGACTTACGCAAACTTTAGGCTTTAACATAGCCAATAATCTAGAGATGAAAGTCAGATCCAAAACAGACTCTACGGGTGTTAAAAAGGTGAAGATTTTTGAAAACCTTAATATTTCCGGAGGTTATAATTTTGCTGCGGAAAAATATAAATGGTCCGTATTTAGTGTAAGCGCACAATCCTCTTTCTTTAATAATAAGCTTAATGTTAATTCTAGTCTTACATTGGAACCCTATAAGATTGTTTTTGCAGAAGGAAGTACTACTGGTGAGAGAACGGAGCAATTTGGTCACTTCAGCTTGCAGGGGATTAATGTACAGTTGTCCTATCCTATGAGCGAAGCTATTTTTGGGAAGAAAGAAGAACTGTCAAAAAAATATAAAAAGAAGGGAGAGATACGGAATGAGAATTATTATTTTGATGATGATAATTATTCTCATTATTCGCCGGCCTGGACTTTGAATGTGAATGCCAACTATCAATATACAAAAGGTCTTTTAAGATATGGAACCAAGGTTGCTACTGTTGGTTTGGATGGTAGTATCAAGCTGACGCCATATTGGAATATCAATGGAAGCACAAGCTATGATGTGGTGAATAAAGAATTGGCAATGACAAGAATCGGATTTGCCAGAGATCAGCGTAGTTTTACGATCACTTTCAATTGGGTTCCGTTTGGCCAGTACAAAGTTTATGACTTCTTTATCGGAATCAAAGCTAATATTTTGAAGGATGCAGTAAAATACAAAGAGAGAAGTTTCACGCAGCCTAACAGTACTTTCTAGGATTTTATGAAAATTTGTATAGTTTTGTAAAAATTAATTTTTGAAAATGAAGAAGATTATTCACACATCGGAAGCACCTGCAGCAATAGGTCCTTATTCACAAGCTTGTTTGGTAAACGGTACACTTTATATCTCCGGGCAGATTCCTGTGGATCCACAATCCGGAAAGCTGGTGGAAGGTATCGAAAAAGAAACACATCAGGTAATGAAAAACCTGAAAGCAATTCTTACAGAAGCAGGAATGTCTTTTGATAATGCGGTAAAAGCATCAATTTTTCTTAAGAATATGGATGATTTTGCTGTCGTGAATGAGATTTATGCTTCTTACTTCAATAATGATCAGTTCCCTGCAAGAGAGACCGTTCAGGTGTCTTGCCTTCCGAAAAATGTAGATGTGGAGATCTCCATGATCGCTTTCAAAGACTAAAAAATGAATTTCTGTAGGAATACGTTAGGTGTTTTGGCTGGATTGGCAGTGGCCGCTCTCATTATCACATTAGGGATAAAGATAGATTCCTCATGGGTCACGTACAAGCAGTTTGCGCCTTTTGACCATTGGGAAACGTTGCTCAGGTCGGTTCAAAATAAAGATTCCTTTTTTGTGGCACTTTTATTCTTTGGAGGGCTAGGCGTTACTTTTGGAGGTGTGGTTACAGCCATGATCGTAAAGTATGCCAAGGTGGCTTATGCTATTCTGATAGGTTTTATAATGCTGTTCATTGCGATGTTGGACATTATTATTTATCCATATCATCCGGTTTTTTATAAGATTTCTATATTCTTGGTTTTCTTTCCGTTTTCTTGGATTGGTGGCAAGATTACCGAGGTTATATACAAAAGAAGAGAGAAACGAAGAAAGAAGCTGTTGCTTAAAAATACAAAACCACAAACTTAAGTTTGTGGTTTTCTTTTATTGTTGGGTTATAAATAATTTAAGCCGCAGAGTGGCGACCAGATAATAGAATGAATTAAGAGGATAAAGCAGAGCTCCGGAGGAGCGACCTGTCAAAAGATAGAATTATTCGATTCTATGGATCTGCTTATATACGCCGAGCTGTGTCTTTAGCGAGAGAATTTCTTCCTCTTTCTGTCTCAGCTGTTCTTGAAGTTCCTTTTCCCTTTCTGTCTCAAAGCCAACATCCAGTTTTTGTCCAAGATACATCAGAAAGTTAAAATTGATCGCTCTGCTAAGTCTCCACAAGATCGTGGTCTGGAGAGATGATTGCTTGAAGTATTGGTTAAGCGTTGTCGGGCCGATGCCCAGCCTTTCGGCCACATCTTTTTTTCTGAGATTGTTCTGTTTGATCTCCCAATGTACCAGGTTGCCTATGTGCAAGGGGTCTGTACCATCTTTTTGTAAAAATTTCTTTGCAATATCTTCCATCTTTGTGTTTTTTTATGAAATACGCTGTAAATATATATCATAACTGGTTATAAACACCAATTAACTTATTAAAATCATTGACCTTATTGGTTATCTTGCTTAAGTTACTTAGGTATAATGCCTAATTCATCTGGTTATGATGCCTATATTATTTGGCTAAAATACTCAAGAGAGTTAGGAAAATACTGCTATGAGTTGGCGTTTAAGACCAGTCTAGTTCTTTTATTTTATCATTTACTTAGTAAGGTAACCAGCTTACTTGGTTATCTTGACCTGTTTTTATAAAAAAACTCCGCTTTTGGCGAAGTAATGTATTTTTATGATGTTAACTATATTAACCTTCCGGATTGGTTGGGGTATTGCCTGCACCGCCTTGTCCTGCGAAGCGTTGCTTCAGTTGGTTGTAGATGCTATCGCTACCCGGTATGCCTGCTTCTGCTGCAGAGCCGAATAGTTTGTAAAGAGACAAGGCACCTACATAGGCCTCGCTGCCGGCAAGCAGTTGCGTGTCCTCCAGTTTTTCCAATAGCTGTTTTGTGAGTGTTATGACTTCATCCAACTGGGTGAAAAGTGAGAGGTCAGTCTGCATACTGGCGGTTGACAGGTAAGCAGGTAACAGGTTGACGTTGTTTACCCCTGCCGAGATAGCATCTTCGGTAAAAGCTTTGTTGCTTACATTAATGGCGGGTAGAGCTATGCGCTCTTCTGTAGTAAGACCAATAAGGAAAGGCAAATTGGTTGCAATGGTTTGCAGGGCAGTTTTGGTTGCTGTAATCTGCGCAGGAGTCGCCGTGATGTTCAGGCGGTTGTTTGTAAGGTTTGACATGATTTGTGTTTTTGTTGTTTAGGTTAAAATTTTAACTAATGTCCTTATCTATTTTAAAATTAAAAAGTTCTTTGACGTCTATTTCCAAAGCTTTGGAGATTGCATAGGCGGTACTAATTGTTGTGTTGATTTCACCTCTTTCAATTCGTCCTATTTGAGAAATTGGAATATCCGAAGAATTTGCTAATTCTTCTTGGGGGACTTTTTTTTCAGCTCTTAATTTTTTGAGATTAATACCAAAAGCCTTAATAAATTCTATATCTCTTACATTGCTCACCCAACAAAAGTGAGGGATGATTTATAAAATAATAAACGCATATATGCGTTATTTAAAAATATTTTATATATTTGGAAAATTAATTAATTGCATTATTTTTAATTTTTAGTTGAAAACGTTATGCAATTGATGTGAAATCATTAGTTTTATAAACTTAAAAACAAAAACACCTATGAGAAAAACCTATGTATTGTGGTTTGCCATCCTGGCATTCCTCGTGATTGGCTGTAGGAATGACAATTTCAACGCCAATGAGACCAGCAACAATCAACAAGCCCTTAAATTCAGGGTTGTTCCAAAATCCAGTATCCCCGGGGTTATCAATGAATTGCTGGCAAAGACCGACAACTTCACTGTTAGCCTGAAAGTATCGTCTGCCAGTGGAAAATCAGAGACCATCTTCGGGGAGGTCAAGACGGACTTCGTCGTTGAGACAGCTAATGATGGAAGCATCTATTACAATTTCCCGGTGGTGCCTGCTGACAGCACATCGGATATTTATAATATGGAAGTGAAAGTATCTGATGGCAATTATAGCCCGCAAATTGTAAGATATTCTCCATCGGAAGACTGGCTTGCGAACCACCTTAACGATTTTTTGCTCTTTTCGGGAGATATCAGCACCTATACTTTGGACGGTATCTTGCAAACCAGCCTATCGGTAGTAGCTGGAAAGAGTGGTTGCTCGGGTAATCCTCCTGGTGGGCCGGGAGGCCACCCTCCTGGAGATACTGGTGGTGGAAACTGGCCTGGTAATGGTGACACGGGTGAACCAACTGGTGGTAATACGGGTACTAACGGTGAAAATGGTTGCGGAGACTATCAGCTTTCACATTATACATACTCTCAGAATCCTGTTACGGGACAGCCATACATCACCGGTGAGATATGGATCAACCTATGTGGGGAGACACAGTACGTTTTTTACGGCGGATCCAACAAGATTTGCAATGGCGTGGGATCTGGTACGGTGAGTATTCCGTTGTTGAATGATCCTTGTACGAAGATAAAAACTATCTACAATAACACAGCCGTCAAGTCAAGATACGATTTACTCAAACAGCATACTTCGGATGCTAATGAAACGGGATATGGTTTCAGAACAGTTTCCGATGGTAATGGCGGGACAACAACCCAAACAACACCTTTAAATCCCGATAATGTGAACCCGGACAAAATGAGTGTAGCCATTTTTCCTACCAGCTATGGCTATGCCCATACACATCTAGACAAGGCTAACGGTAAAATGTCTGTAAAGATATTTTCTCCCGCAGACATCAACACCTTCATCGCTTTTCTAAAAAATGCAAAGACAAATGGGAAACCTCTTGGTGAAATTTTTGGAGGAATGCTGGCCTCTGATCCGGATACAAACTACAATATCTACCAGATGCAATACACAGGAACCGGCAATGACCTGCCAGCTGATTTTACTAAAGAGCAGCTGGATGCTTTGAGAAAAGATTATAGAGCAATGGCTCAAGAAATATTAAATAATAATGATGGAGTATTAAGTCATTCAGATATGCAAAGATTATTTTTTAAGTTTTTAAAGAAAATGAATCTTAAGAATGTGGTATTAAGTAAAATAGAGAACGACGTAAACAAAACCAAAATAATTAATTTTGATACAGATGGCAACCCAACAGAACAGAGCTGCCCACAATAACTCAAATAGAACTACAATTATGAGAAATTTACTATTTATATTCTGTTTATCATTTTTTGCGTGCAAATCACAGCAAATAATTCCTTTAGAAACTAAAGGTTTTCCTATTGAAAACACTTATTACAAAGATTTAAACAATGAATTAGACCCATATATTGGTACTTGGAAGGGTATTTTTAATGATAAAACATTTATTATAACTTTTTCAAAATATAAGAATTATAATTCAACTGGTAACTATTATAAAGATAGATTAGCCGGGAAATATCGGATGCTTGATGCTAGTGGCAACCAACTGTACTCTACCTATAATCTTTCGGATGAAAAAGCTAAAGTTATGAGTCTTGGTTTTGTAGAAGGCGCTAATAAGTCCAAGCTGAGATTCATATTTTCTGATTTGTGTATAGGAGGACAAATAGTGCTTAATTTTGACAATACCCAAAAAACACAAATGCATTGGACGTATTATACAGAGCAGACCTTAATTACAGACGACACGGGCTGTGCGCCTTATAACGAAATGCCGAGAGGAGAATTTACTTTGACAAAACAATAAATTGAAAGCCTCTGCAATGAGGCTTTCCTTTAAAAAACAGATGGAAAAACCAATTTGGCTGGTAATCATTCTTAATAATAGTTTTCTATTTTCGCAAGCACCTAATTTTAAAATTTATTACCAGAAGAAGAATGACACACTTACACTTTTGATGGATAATCAAGATTCTTTTCCATATTCAATAGAATTTTTTGGACAGCCAAAGGTTGAGAATATGAGGTCGATAGGCGAGCATTTCAAAAATCGGTATGTGATTGAAGAAAATACATCCAAATTAAGGTTGGCTCAATTTGTTCCTCTAGATATTCATAAACCCTCCAGTTTTAAAAAAATACCCGAATTCAAGTTGACGCCAGGCAATAATTGGAAAGATGCTGATGAAGATTATATTTATGATCTGCCTTATGCTAAAGGAAAAATGTTTGCAATAGTGCAGGGATATAATGGAGAGTATTCTCATAAGAATCAAAATGCCCTTGATTTTGAAATGCCGGAAGGGACTGAGGTTCTGGCAGCGAGAGAAGGTTCTGTAATACTACTTAAGCAAAATAGTAATACAGGATGTGGCAATGAAGCTTGTGCTAAAGATGCTAATTTTGTAAATATCTTACATTCTGACGGAACAATGGCCTCTTATGTACACTTGCAATTTAATAGTTTAAAAGTAAAAAAGGGTGATAAAGTAAAAAAAGGACAAGTAATAGCTTTAAGTGGTAATACCGGATGGAGTACAGGCCCACATTTGCATTTTGATTGCTCTGTGCTTAACCCTAAAAAATATAGAAGTCTTAAAACATTGTTTCGTATTAATGATGGCAATAAAGCTGAATATCTAATAAAAGGGATTAATTATAGAAGAAATTATTAGTCAAAACTAAAAACCACAAGCCATAGCTTGTGGTTTTCGTGTAGTATAGTTAGTTTAAATAAATTTTAATAAGCTGTCTCGTGAACTTTTACAGCACGTCCGCTCGGATCGTTCATTTTCTTGAAGGCTTCATCCCATTCCAACGCTACGGGTGTAGAACAAGCTACAGATGGAACAGAAGGAACACAGCTTGCAGCAGAGTCACTTGGGAAATGACTTTCAAAGATGGTTCTGTATCGGTATTCTTCTTTGCTCATTGGAACATTGATTGGGAATCTGAACTTTGCATTGGCCATCATTTCGTCTGTAACTTCATCTTCGGCAACTTGTTTTAAAGTATCGATCCAGGAATAGCCAACGCCATCACTGAACTGTTCTTTCTGCCTCCATGCAATGCTTTCCGGAAGGATATCTTCAAAGGCTTTTCTTAGAACCCACTTTTCCATTCTTTCAGGTGTTACCATTTTATCTTTTGGATTGATAGTCATTGCAACATCCATGAATTCTTTGTCCAGGAAAGGAACCCTGCCTTCAATTCCCCAAGCCATCAGAGATTTGTTCGCTCTGAGACAATCATAAAGATGAAGTTTGCCCAATTTTCTTACTGTTTCCTCATGGAAAGCCTGAGCAGATGGAGCTTTGTGGAAATATAAGTAGCCTCCAAATAATTCATCGGAACCTTCTCCGGAAAGAACCATTTTGATTCCCATCGACTTGATTACTCTTGCCAAAAGATACATTGGAGTGGAAGCTCTGATAGTAGTTACATCATAAGTTTCCAAATGATAGATTACATCTTTGATAGCATCCAAACCTTCTTGGACGGTATATTTAATTTCATGGTGAACAGAACCAATATGATCAGCAGCTTTCCTTGCCGCGGCTAAGTCTGGTGAACCTTCCAATCCAACAGCGAAACTGTGTAGTCTGGGATACCAGGCTTCTTGAGTGTCTCCACTTTCGATTCTTTGCCTTGCATACTTAGCAGTAACGGCAGCAATGATAGAAGAGTCCAGACCACCTGAAAGTAAAACACCGTAAGGTACATCACTCATCAGTTGTCTGTGAACAGCTTCTTCCAATCCTTTTCTTACAGCAGCAATATCTGTTTCGTTGTCTTTTACATTTTCGAATTCTGTCCAGTCTCTTTTATACCATTGTTGTAATTGTTGTCCGTCTTTGCTATAAAGGAAATGGCCAGGTAAAAATTCCTCGATTTTGTTACAAAAACCTTCAAGAGATTTTAACTCGGATGCAACATAGAAACTTCCGTTTTTATCCCAGCCCATATATAATGGAACGATTCCCATATGATCTCTTCCTATTAGGTAAGTGTCATTTTCTTCGTCATATAATGCAAATGCGAAAATTCCGTTTAGTTTTTCTAAGAAATTTTTTCCATCCCTTCTGTATAATGCTAAGATCACTTCACAGTCAGATTGAGTCAAGAATTCATAGTCTGGAAATTCTTTTCTAAGTTCTTGGTGATTATAGATTTCGCCATTAACAGCCAGAGCAACTTTTCCATCTTTTGTAAATAATGGTTGTTTCCCGGATGTTGGGTCAACTATTGCTAATCTTTCATGAGAAAAGATCACATTGTTGTGTTGGTATATTCCGGACCAGTCTGGTCCACGATGTCTTATTTTTTTAGACATTTCTAGTATCTGAGGTCTTACAACATCATTTTTTTGTTTTGTGTCAAATACACATACAATTCCGCACATTTTTTATTTATTTTCTGTTTTGATTAAAATTATGATGCAATAATAGGAGTGATTAATTAAAAATAAAATTTTTTTTTATAATTGATTTATTATTTTTTTTAATATTAACTTTTTTGTGGTTTTTTTTCATTTATGAGATGAAAAATAGTGGCTGTTATTAATTTTTTTAGTTTCATATTATAGCTTGCTGAAAAATTTCATTAAAACTATGTTGTATCTGGCCTATAATTATTAATTTTTTTTCGATAATTAATTTTTTTTAATGATAAAAATTACTTTTTTTAAATATTGTTCGATTTTTTTTGGAAATTAAATAAAAATTGTACGATTTTTGCAACGAAAATTGTATTGTAGGTGCGAAAGCATTTATAATTTTTTTCATCATTTGTGTTTTTGCCCTCTTATTCATAGTAAGAGGGTTTTTTTATTTTATTCTATTTTGCTAGGCGGTATTTATAATATAACTTTGCAAATAATCTAAAAAAAGTAAAAAAATATGTCAACTTACGTAGTTGTAGGTCTTCAGTATGGAGACGAAGGAAAAGGCAAAATCACTGATGTTCTATCAGCAAAATCAGATTATGTAGTACGTTTTCAGGGCGGAGATAATGCTGGTCATACAGTATATGTAGGAGATGAAAAATTTGTATTGCATCTTTTGCCTTCGGGTGTTTTACAATGCAAGGGAAAGTGTATTATTGCCAATGGGGTAGTCGTTAATCCTAAAGCATTCATCAAAGAAATTGAACAGATCGAAAGCAAAGGTCTGAAAACTGATCATGTTTTTATCAGTAGAAGATCACACGTAATTATGCCTTATCATATTTTACTTGATACCTATAGAGAGGAGGAACAGGGCGGAACTCAAATTGGAACTACAAAAAAGGGGATAGGACCTTGTTATGAAGATAAAATTGCCAGAGTTGGAATCCGCATGATCGACCTTCTTAATCCTGAAGTTCTAAGAGAAAAAATCGAAAAAAATCTTAAAGTAAAGAATTCTCTATTTGAGAAATACTTCGAGAAGCCAAGTTTAGATGTAGAAGAGATCTATCAAGAATTTTTAGCTTTGGGCGAAAGATTAAAAGATAGAATTGTTGATACAGAGTTAGAAATCAACGAAGCTATTAACGAGGGGAAAAACATTTTGTTCGAGGGTGCTCAAGCCCTCATGTTGGATATAGATTTTGGTACTTATCCTTATGTGACTTCTTCTTCGCCTTCAACTGGTGGTGTTTGTACAGGAGCTGGTGTTCCTCCAACGGCACTGAAAAACCTTATTGGTGTGGCAAAAGCTTATACAACAAGAGTTGGAAATGGACCTTTTCCAACAGAATTAGATAATGAATTAGGAGAGAAAATCAGACAAATCGGTTTCGAATTTGGTGCTACAACAGGAAGGCCTAGAAGAACGGGTTGGTTGGACTTAGTATCCCTTAAACATGCTTGCATGATCAACGGGATTAATAATCTTGTGATCACAAAATTAGATGTTCTTACAGGGATTGATACATTGAAGATCGCAACAAAGTATAAAACAGAAGATGGAAAGATTATCGATTATTTTACATCATCTACTACCAAATTATATAACTATGAACCAATTTATGAAGAATTGGAAGGCTGGGATGAAGATATAACGAACGCAAGAAGTTATGACGAACTTCCTGCCAAGGCCAAGAAGTATATCGAGTTTATAGAAGAGCATTTGGGCATCAATGTTTATTTAGTTTCTGTTGGGCCAGAGCGTTCTCAGAATATTATTAGAAAAGAATTATTCTAATTGAATTAAATATATATAAAGACAAAATCCGAAACCTAGGTTTCGGATTTTTTTCATTTGTGTTTTTTTGTGTTTTCAAAAAAGAATTATTAATTAAAATTATTCCTCTTTGAGATGGAAAATTGCAGCATTTGTGTTTTAGAAATCTTTTGTATTTTTATTCCTGTCTTTGTTTGACGGTGCAATAATATAAATTCTTTAAAACAAGGAAAAGAAAACCTCCTATTATCTATTTACTTACTTATACTCAATAGATTTAAAATTGTCTTATTTTTAGATTAATTAATTGAAAACCAAATATCTTTATTTGTAAAACGAGAATTAGAAATTATTGATAATATACAGATTAATATCTGTTTCTGATGCCAAATCAAGCTTTCTGCGGATGCGATATTTCTTATTTTCAATGGCTCTTATAGTAGAATTAGTTGCGATTGCCATTTCCTTTGTTGTAAGATTTAACTTTAACAAGGCACAGATTTCTAACTCGGATGAAATAAGATTAGGAGAGGCTGCTAAGATTTTATCAAAAAAATCTGGGAACTGTGATTTGAAATAAGTGATAAAAAGAGAATTCTTACTCATCGCTAAATCGTACAATTCTCCGGAAAAATTAATTTTGTCTGTTTTTTGGATAATGGCATTTAGCCTTTCTTTCTCTACATAATATTTTATAAGTACTCGCTCTTTCCTGTATATAAAATACATCCCGATAAAAGTACAAAAAGAGATTTCGAAGATTTTATATATTCTCACATACCATTGTTGCTCTAAATTAAGATTAACACTGAAAAATTGACTTAAGTAATAGTGAGTTCCTGCATTGACTAAAAACCAAATAAGATAGGAAACGACTAGAAAAAAAATAAACCATCTATCTCTGATATGATCAAAGAAAAAGGATAATGCTATTGTAAGGGAAACATATGAAAGGTAGTTCATACAGCCTTCACCGGAAATTGTGTCGAAATAAAAGATAAAGAAACCTAGAAAGAGAAAAAGTAAAAAAAGTAAATTGCTGTTAAACCTAATCTTGTCAGGCATAAATAATGTACCTAACATAAACAATGCAGCCATTGCAAAAATTATAAGGCTGTGATATTGTCCAAGGATAATATTGAGAATGATATTGCAAATCAATAACAATACGAGAGTCAGTGTATAAACATCAAATAGGATGCTTTTCTCATATTCCATTTCGTTCTTTGCCAGATCTCTTTTTTTAGCTATTAAAGAAGCTATTTGATTCATTACAAAATTTGTGTTTTTCGAAAAAGCATTAATAATTATAAAGCAATATTCTTGTTAATTTTTTTAATGGTATTTAATAAAAATTCCCTTTTCAATACAAAGTTAGTTAGATTTTTTTAATATGATTTTTTGGTCTAAGAAATAGATGTTAACAAATTTTAACATTTTTAGAATCATTTTGGAATCATAATTGAAAAGTTATTTTTAATAATTCACATTTTGTGAAAAAATAAAAGGTTATGAAAAATTTATTTATAACAGGAGCAAGTGTTATTTTATTGTTATCATCTTGTAATAAGGATGAGAAATTACAAACAGCTTCTTTGGAACAGCAAAAACTGGATTATCAAGCAAGACAGATTGATATTGAGAAACAAAAACTAGCAATCGAAAAAGAGAAAATCAATTTTGAAAAACAAAAAGATAGTCTCAATAAAGTTGAAGAAAAAAAAGAAGCAGAAAGAAAAGCAGAAGCTAATCGTGTTGTGAGAAGAAGATCAACGTCTAGTGGTTCATCTTCTTCAGGAAGTGTGGCATCCAATTCTTCATCTTCAGGTTCTTCAAGCTCAGCAGGAACTACAGCTAATCAGAAAAAAGGTTGGAGTAGCGCAGCGAAGGGCACGGTTATTGGTACAGTTGGTGGAGCCGCCGCTGGTGCGATTATCTCAAAAAAGAATCCTGGTCTTGGAGCAGTAATTGGAGGTGTTGCAGGTGGTGCAACTGGCTACACGATTGGACGTGCAGAGGATAGAAAATCGGGTAGAGTACAGAAGTAAATTTTCTTCATATATATTTTAACACGGAAAGATTGCTTATTTTTGGTAAGCAATCTTTTTTATGCTTTTACTTTTCATATCTATTATCGGATTATTGATTCTTAATTTCGGCGTGGGATTAATCATCAATAATATTCTGAAAACCCAAAGTCAGAGCTTTGTTTTGATTTCCTTTTTAGGGATTTTAAGTATTACATTTTTACAAACCATAATTGCTTTTTTTTCTCCGCTTAATATTTTTATTGAATCGTTTTTTTTAATTGTCGGATTAGTTGGATTTCTAATTTATTCCAAAAAGAAAGATTTTTCATATTTTGATTTCAAAAAAAATATCAACTTTTGGTTTTTCTTTTTTGTTGTAATTATTCTTTTCATCGGTTCGTTTTCACCTTATTTATATGACCATTACAGCTATTACGTTCCCACAATATCGATGCTGAGAGAAGTTGGATTTGTAAAAGGTGTTTCCAATTTAGATTTGCTTTTGGGACAATCATCGTTTTGGCATATTTATCAAGCTGGATTTTCAAACATATTAGACGGATTTCTGAGAGCCAATTCTTATTTATTAATTCTATTTTTAATTTATGTTTATGAAAGAAAACAATGGATTTTATTAATTTTTATTCCCTTTTTTCTGTTATTGATTCAACAGCCAAGTCCGGATTTACCAACTTTTACCATTGCTCTAATTGTTCTAAACGAATTATTAAATAATACGGATAGAAAGTTGCTTTTATATTTTTCCATCTTTACATTTTGTATAAAACCAATACTATTTTGGTTGCCACTATTAATTTTATCGGAAAGTATTTACAAAAGAAATTTTAAATTCCAAATATTGATTCCATTAGCTGCATTTGGAGTTCTGTTTATCATAAAAAATATTTGGCTTTTTGGATTTCCGGTTTTTCCAATTTCGGTTTTTGATTTTAATTTGCCTTGGAAACCAAGTCCGGAACTTTTAACTTATTCTTCTCAAATTGGATTGATGAAATCTTACGATATGCATTATTCTTATCAGCAGATTTTGGATTTCAATTTTTTGGAAAGAATTTATCATTGGTTTACTATTGGGGTCAAATCTGTTTTTAATCTTGGAATTGTATTAAGTGTTCTCATTTTAGCATTTTTGGCTTTCAGGAAAAAGGATAAATTTTATACACTGCTTTTTATTTGTGCTTTAATTAAATTTATTTTAATTATCATATTTTCAGCGCAATATAGATTTTTTATTGACATTTATTTGATTACATTATTTCTAATTTTAAAAAATATTTCTGAAGAAAAAGCAACTTTTATCTCAGTTGTTTTTTCAGTTTTAATTTCTGTGATTTTTACCTTTCCGAGTTTTGTAAAAGGCAAATTTCATATGGGGAAATGGATGGCAGGTTTTCAAATGTCACAATTGATAAAACCAACAGAGTTCAAATCAGAACATCCTAAATCCTATCAGTTGGGAAATCTAAAATTCAGTGCCACAAAAGGATTGATTGATAAAACTCAATTTCCTGCAATATCACTTTATTGGTTGAAGACGTATAAGTATTACAATATTTTTTCTCAGATTTCAGATAATGGATTTATTCAGAGAAAATTAACTGAAAAAGAGAAAGTGGAACTCGGAGAAATTATCAAAGACTTGGAAAATTCCAGACCTTGATTCCCCTAAAAAATCTCTATCTTTGAATATCATTTTAATTAAATTCACTTTGGATTTAATTCTTCATTTTTAATTATTAATTAGTAGTAATGCCCGATTTTTTACATCCCGATAAAGACAATTATTCTGACGACGATTTGATTCAGGAAGAAAAAATCCGCCCGCAGAGTTTCAGAGATTTTGCAGGGCAAAGGAAAACATTAGACAATCTGGAAGTTTTCGTAGCAGCAGCTAAAAACCGAGGTCACGCACTTGACCATGTTCTCTTACACGGTCCGCCGGGATTAGGAAAAACAACATTGTCACATATTATTGCTAACGAATTAGGTGTTAATTGTAAAATTACATCTGGCCCAGTTTTAGATAAACCGGGGAGTTTGGCTGGATTACTTACAAATCTTGAAGAAAACGACGTCCTTTTTATAGACGAGATTCATCGTTTATCACCGATTGTGGAAGAATATCTGTATTCTGCGATGGAGGATTATAAGATCGATATAATGCTGGAAACTGGTCCCAATGCAAGAAGCGTTCAGATTGGGCTCAATCCTTTTACATTGATTGGTGCAACCACAAGAAGTGGAATGTTGACCAAACCAATGCTTGCAAGATTCGGAATCCAAAGCCGGTTAGAATATTATACGATTGAACTTTTGGGAATGATTATCGAAAGAAGTGCACGTGTCTTAGGTGTGAAAATTTACGAAGATGCCGCACTCGAAATTGCCAGAAGGAGCCGCGGAACACCTAGGATTGCGAATGCGCTTCTGAGAAGAGTTCGTGACTTTGCCGAAATCAAAGGTAACGGAGAAATTGAAATCGAAATTACAAAATTTGCACTGAATTCATTGAATGTTGACGAATTCGGATTAGATGATATGGACAATAAAATAATGCGTGTAATGATAGAGAATTTCCGAGGAAAACCAGTTGGGATTTCTGCGCTTGCAACTTCTATCGGAGAAAATCCGGAAACTTTGGAAGAGGTTTATGAACCGTTTTTGATTCAGGAAGGCTTTATAATTAGAACTCCAAGAGGAAGAGAAGTGACGGACAAAGCTTACAAACATTTGAGGATTTCCAGACCTAAAAATCCGGGCGAACTTTTTTAAATAATCAATATGAGATTTCTATTTCTTATTTTATTTTTTTTGAATTGTACAAGTGGTGGAGAAAAGCAATCGCAAAAGAATGAAATCAAAGATAGTTCTATAGAGAATATTGCTATTCTTATAGACTCCTCTATTACGATGACCTCGCCTGATTTTGAGCCAAATCGATTTACAGTTACTATTAATACAATTCGAAAAATAATTGAGAACAAAAAAGAAAATCAATCATTTTCAATTGTGTTTTTTTCGGGAAATTCTTATTTAGCTTGTTCTTTAACAGAAAAAAAAGAAAACTTATTAGCACTATTGAATGAAAATTCTGAAAAATTAATTCACAAATTTGCCTTTCAATTAAGATCAGGAACCAATATTCCCGATGGAATTTTGAATGGAATTTATTCATTAAAATCCGCAAAATCAGGAACAAAATCTATTTTGATTTTTTCTGACGGACCAACCAATGTTCATAGTTTTCCCATTAATGCCGTGAAAGATCAATTGTTAAAAGATAATATCACATTAAACTCAATAATAATTTCACCGAAAGATTTTGAACTTTCGCCAACAGGAACGGATGAATTTGGGAAAATAATTTTTAAAAAAGTGAGAGTGAAACCTTTTGATAAAGAATTGTCAGAATTATCAAAGTCTACCAATGGTTTCAACAAAATATTTCAAACCAATATTGATTTTGATAGTTTTGATTTTCAAAAAATTGAAAAGTCAGATATTTTTAACAATAAAAAATCAAAAGCAATTTCCCAAAATATGTCTGAAAAAAACGAAAAAATATATCAAGTTATAAGAAAAAGAAATGATAGTTTAAAAAATGTCTTTGAACAAAAGTAATTTCAACAAATACCGTTTCGGGTAACAGACAATTTATTTCTTATAAATTTTCTTATATTAGTAAAAAACAATTCTATGAAGTTATATCCAATCCAATGCGGAAAATTCAAATTAGATGGAGGTGCAATGTTCGGTGTTGTTCCAAAAATGCTTTGGGAAAAAACAAATCCGGCTGATGAAAGAAACCTTATCGAATTAGGAACTCGTTCTCTTTTGGTAGAAGACGGCAAAAAATTAATCCTAATCGATTGTGGACTTGGAAATAAACAAGATGAAAAATTCTTTGGACATTATTCACTTTGGGGTGACGACTCCTTAGATAAAAACTTGAAGAGATACGGATTTGTAAGAGAAGATATTACGGATGTTTTTTTGACGCATCTTCATTTTGACCATTGCGGTGGTGCAGTAGAGTGGAATGATGACAAATCTGGTTACCGACCAGCGTTCAAAAATGCACATTTCTGGACGAACGAAAACCATTGGAAATGGGCAACTGAACCCAATCCAAGAGAGAAAGCAAGCTTTCTGAAAGAAAATATCCTTCCATTGGAAGAAAGCGGACAACTCAATTTTTTGCCATTACCAACAACAGGGAATTATGGATTTGCTCCCGATTTGAAAATGGATATCATCTTTGTTGACGGACATACAGAAAAACAAATGCTTCCCGTTCTTCAGTATCAGGAAAAAACAATTGTTTTCGCAGCAGATTTGATTCCTACCGTTGGTCATATTCCACAAGTTTATGTTATGGGTTATGATACGCGACCATTGCTGACAATGGAAGAAAAAGGAAAGTTCTTGAAGCAATGTGTGGACAACGAATATCTTTTGTTTTTCGAACATGATGCTCATAACGAATTGGCGAGCCTTAAAATGACAGAGAGAGGTGTGAAGCTAGACCAGATATTTAGTTTTAATGAAGTTTTTGGATATTAAATTATGGATATAAAAGATACAATCTCAACCCAGGAAGAAGATGTTCCCATACCCAGGATAATTGGATTGACCGGTGGAATCGGTTCCGGGAAAACATCTGTTGCAAGAATTCTAGAAGGAAAAGGATTTCCGGTATATTACTCGGATGATGAAGCTAAAAATATTGTTAACAGAGATTCTGCTCTCAAGGAGAAAATCATCGAGCTTTTAGGTAAAGAAGCTTATTCGGATGGAATTTATAACAGAAAATATGTTGCCGATAAAGTCTTCAATGATTCGGAGCTTTTGGAACAATTGAATCATCTGATTCATCCTGCTGTAAGAATTGATTTTGAAAACTGGGTTGCTTCCCAAGATTCTGAATTTGTTTTTAAAGAAACGGCGCTTCTTTTTGAACTTAAATTAAATCAAGAATGTTATAAGTCTCTTCTGATTACTGCTGACGATAATCTCAGAATCAAAAGAACAATGGATAGAGATGGCAAAACTTATAGAGAGGTAGAAGCTGTCATTCAAAAACAAATGCCTGAAAAGGAAAAATGTAAATTGGCAGATTATATCATTCACAACAATTCTGACCAAGAAAGTTTACGAGTTGCAACTGAAGGTTTTTTAGAAGACCTTAATTAAAAAAATAAACTTAAAAATAAAACACCCCGAATCATTGATTCGGGGTGTTTTTGTTATTTCAATAAACTAAGTTTTTTAGTTCTTGATAAATTTAGTTTGAGATTTTTCTCCGTTAGATTCTATTGATAAAATGTAAACACCTTTTGTCAATTTAGAAACATTTACTTTTCCGTCTGTAGTTCCTTGGTTAACTAGTTGTCCACCTACAGAGTAGATTTCGAATTTAGTTTTAGAAGAAATATTAGAAATATTAATCACGTCAACTGCAGGATTTGGATAAATATTAATGTTATTTTTCTTAACATCTGATACTGCTAATTGTCCAATATTTACACTATAGTCTTCTACTTGTCCATAAGTAGAGGTTCCACAAGGTGCTGAATTTGGTCCTAAAGAAGAATCGTGTAAACGAACTCTCATACGTGTTTTTCCAATTGCAGCTGTTGCCGGGATAGTAATTGTTCCTGTCCAAGGAGATAGTTTAATTCCTGATGTTAATACTAATTCACCTGCATCTTCAAAATCACCATCTTGATTAAGATCTATCCAAACTAGAACTTGGTCAGAAGAATATGATGTTCCTGAAAATGATGCAGAGAAGTTGTAGCCTTGTCCTGCACTTACGTTAGCAACTACTGTCGTAAAATCTTCATAACCTGCTGTAGAAGTAGAGTTATTGGTAATATTAGCAAATGTCACATTCGATATTTTTTCAAAGCTGGTGCTTGTTGCTCCGGCTGTACAATATTCTATACCTTTTGTAGAGAAAGTTAAGCTTGCATATGCACCAACAGATCCAGAACATACGGCTGCTACACTTACATCATAAGATGTGTTAAGTGTTAATTGTGTAAGGGTGTAAGTGTTGGATGTCAGATTGTTAACTTCTGTCCAATTAGACTCGGAAGTTTTCTTATATCTCAAATTATATGTTGCATTAGCCACAGCATCCCAATCAATTTTTGCTGTTGTTTGTGTAATGCTATTAGCTGCAAGGGCTGCTGGAGCAGTACCGTCACAAGCCACGACTTGTGAAACTGTAACTTTACCAACCGCATAGAAGATATTTCCTAAAGCGGATACTCTAACTATAGGTTGAGCGTTGGTTGCTAAGGCAGAAAAGTCTAAATCTTCTGTACCATCATTTGGTGTAGATTCTTTTAATACTGTCCAAGTAGTACCATTATTTGTTGTATAATCTATTTTAACATTTGCAACATTATATGGAGAAGCATTCGTTCCAACTACGTCCCAAGAGAATGTGCTTGTAGCATTGTTATACACTTTTGTAGAAGTTACTTTAAATGGACCGGCAGTACCCACAGTAACTTTCTGGGAGCCGTATTGTGTTTGCTGTTGCGCAACGTTAGGATTGTTGTCTCTTACAGTTACTTTGAAGTTGGTAGTTCTGGCAACGGTAGAAACAGCTTCCCAATCTGCGGTACTTTTTAGATTTCCAGCTAAAACAGTACTTAGTTTAGGGAAATATCTTGTTGGGCTTGTAGTAGGATTCCAAGATCTAAATGTCGGACCATTTGTATTGTTACCTAAGTTACTGCTTGTAGTAGCAGAAGTTGCGCTATCTGTTTGTTCCCAGCAATAAGTAATAGGATTACCTTCTGGATCTGAAGCCTGAGCTGTCAATACAAAAGCAGTGCTTTTTGGTATAGTAACATCTGCCATAGCTGTTACTACAGGTGGTTGATTTGCTATAGGCGTTTCTATATCACAAGTTTTAGATATTAGATTTGTCTGAATCTGAATAATACTATTGATATGGAAATAAGGGTCGGAGTGAGCTTGTAAATCTGTTGCCCCGGTAATACCTGCATATCCCATAATAGAAGATCCTGATCCTGGCTCGACATTCTGACCAGTACCTTCAAGACTCATTGAAAAGGTGTGGTTACCCCCTAACTGATGTCCCATTTCATGAGCTACATAATCGATATCAAAATTATCTCCCTCAGGTATTCCATCTGCGGGTGAAGTAATTCCAGAACCTTTTCCATTTGCAGTTGGTACACCACTTGAGTTCATAGCCGGGCTTATGCATACACAACCAATACAACCAGCATTACCACCACCACCAGATGCACCAAACATATGTCCGATGTCATAGTTTGCTTCGCCAGCAGCTGCAGTAATAGCTTTTTGTGTTGAAAGGTTCCAGCTACTCAATGATGTTGAAAAAGGGTCTGTTGCTGGATCCGTATAAATCAAGGTAGGGAAATCCTGTAATATTAAATGAAGGGCAAAATCATTTTCAAAGACAGCATTACAACGTGTCAATGTTGCATTGATTGCAGTCAAAGCTCCGGCAACTGTTCCTCCATGATAGATTGTGTATTCTCCATTTACAGTCATTGCAAGACGCATTGTTCTGTACTTTTGATCCGAAGATTTTGCAAAATTCCTAGAATCATTAGCAAAGGTAGATCCTTGAGAAAGTTTCTCAATTTGTTTTTTTGTCAATGCGGGTTCTGTACTTTCGCATAACCAAGTTCCATTGGTACCGCTGCTTTTATTCGTTTTCGGATGGACACCATAGACGGTTTTTTCTTTGTTCTGTGGCTCAACAAATTCATAAACACCATTTTTGATAATCATGGATTGGAAATCATTAGGAGCTACAGAAAATCTAACATATTTTTCAGGATCGTCGATACCTGTTCCAACATAAGATCCTAGCTGGTATTTATCGGCTAAAGATTGTACCACTACTGGTAAGCTGTAAACCGCAAATTTTTCAATTTTACCCTCCAAAGTTGGAATTGCAATCACAACAGGTTTGCTGTTTTTTCCTGTTGGTTGAGCTTGGGTTAATTGTGAACGAATAGCATCCAAATCAACATTGTAAAATTTGGTAGCACCAGTTTGACGTAGATTTTCTCCTGTCATGGAAGTAGGAGACCATTGAGCAAAAACTCCGGCTATCATTCCAAAAGATAGAAGCGTAGTAAAGATTTTCTTCATACTTTAATTAATTTAATTTCAAATATAGGACATTTGAAATTATTAAAAGAAAAAAAGCATCAATAATATTGATGCTTTGATAATTTTTTGTTGGTTATGTTGAATTTAGTTACTTATTTGTAATGATTCGATACAAAAACAATAAAATAACAGATCCTCCAATTGCTACCAAAAAGCTGGAAAAATTGAAGCCTGTTACATCCACGCCTAAAAGCATGGACCCTAACCATCCGCCCAGCATTGCTCCAAGTATTCCGATAATAATTGTTACAATCCATCCCCCAGGATCATTACCGGGATGAATTGCTTTTGCAATAGCTCCAGCTATAAGACCAAAAATAATCCAAGTTAAAATACCCATAGTTTAAATTTTTAATGTTAATATTTGTGACTTTATCTTTTTTTGAAAAAAGAATCAACAAATTCCATACCATCAAAAATCTGTAAATCTTGTATTTTTTCTCCTACTCCTATATATTTGACAGGAATTTGGAATTGATCGGATATTCCTATTACAACACCGCCTTTTGCAGTGCCGTCAAGTTTTGTTACAGCTAATGCGGTAACTTCTGTAGCAGCTGTAAATTGTTTTGCCTGTTCAAAAGCATTTTGTCCGGTTGAGCCATCCAAAACTAATAAAACTTCATGAGGAGCATCAGGAATGACTTTCTGCATCACACGTTTTATTTTGGAAAGTTCATTCATCAGATTTACTTTGTTGTGCAGTCTTCCGGCTGTATCTATAATGACAACATCTGCATCTTGAGCAACTGCCGATTGAACAGTATCAAATGCAACAGAGGCAGGATCGGAGCCCATACTTTGCTTTACGATAGGAACACCGACTCTTTCACTCCAGATCACCAATTGATCAACCGCAGCAGCACGGAAAGTATCTGCTGCTCCAAGAACAACTTTTAATCCTTGAGATTTGAATTGATTCGCTAGCTTTCCAATTGTTGTGGTCTTTCCTACACCATTTACCCCAACAACCATTATGACATATGGTTTTTTAGAGGTGTCAATATTATCTGTATTAAGATGTGGGTTATCCAAAAGAAGCCCGGAAATCTCTTCTCTTAAAATCCGATTAAGTTCAGAAACATTGACATATTTATCCCTTGCAACTCTATCTTCGATTCTTTTGATAATTTTGATTGTAGTTTCTGCACCTACATCGGAAGCGATTAGAACTTCCTCGAGATCATCTAATACCTCATCATCAACCGTATTTTTGCCAACAACAGCTCTGGAGATTTTGTCAAAAAAACCCTGACTTGATTTTTCCAGACCTTTGTCAAGTGTTTCTTTATCTTCTTTTTTAAATATTTTTTTGAACCAGCTCATTCCTAAATATAAATGATTTTTATGATAATCTATAATGATTTTCTTTGAAGCAAATATAACAAAAAAACTACCCTATATGATAGAGTAGTTTTTGTATTGTATCGGTTGATAGTTTATTTTTTAAGATAACCGTCAACTTCGTCAGCATTCATTACTTTTTCTTCAAAAACGTAAGCACCTGATTTATCAGACTTAACCATTTTGATAACTTTCGTCATTTTTTTTGACGATGTTTGTAGGGTTGCTACTACTTTCTTTGCCATTGTAAATTATGTTTATAAATTACTTAATCTCTTTGTGAACGGTATATTTCTTAAGAACCGGATTGAATTTTTTAAGCTCCAATCTTTCTGTTGTGTTCTTTTTATTTTTTGTAGTAATGTATCTTGACATTCCTGCTACTCCGCTTTCCTTGTGCTCAGTACATTCTAGAATTACCTGAACTCTATTACCTTTTTTAGCCATTACTTAGTAGTGTTTTTAATAAATCCATTTCTAGCAGCTCTTTCAAGTGCTTCCTCTATACCAATCTTATTGATTACTCTTAATCCGTGAGCAGAAACCTTAAGAGTTACTGATTTATCTTGCTCAGGAAGATAAAATTTCTTCTCTAGTAAGTTAATTTCAAAACGTCTTTTCGTTTTGTTGTTAGCGTGGGAAACATTGTTTCCTACCATTGCACGCTTACCTGTTATTTGGCAAATTCTTGACATATCTCGATGTTCTTTTGACTAATGAATATTTGAGAGTGCAAAATAACGGATTATTTTCCATACCAGCAAATTATTTCAAAAATAATATTAAAAAAATAAGTATGAAATGTTATTATTAATATTTCATACTTTAAATCTATAACCTATTGAGAATCTTTAATTCTCAATGAAAAACTTGACATTCTCCAAAGGATTCCCCAACATTGCAATTTTACCTTTGATCAGAATAGGACATTGTATTAATTCTGGATTATGGGCGATGACTTCCAGAGCTTGTTCGTCATTCACGGATTCTGATTCTGTAAAATGTTTTTTGAAAATCTCGGTAGAATGTCTGAGAATCCGGCTTGGATTTTTATTGAGTTTTTTAAATAAAGTCCTTAATTCAAAAAGACTCAAAGGTTCCTTGTTGATATCAATAATTTGAAATTTGATGTTATTCTCATCCAGATATTCCAAAATCGCTTTGGATTCTGGACATTGGTTATTATGGATTACTTTTATCATGACTGATGGGGTATTTCAAAAATTCGGCGGTTCTAATTTCTTGGTTTATTAAAAATTATTGCCGAAATAATTTAAAATAAACCATTCAGTTCTGCATCTATTCTTTCCAAGATATAACCAAAATCTTCCGGCTTTTCTACAAAATCAAGGTTGTCAACATCTATGATAAGAAGTTTTCCTTCTTTGTAGTTTTCAATCCAGTTTTGATATTTGTTATTCAATTTAGAAAGATAATCGATGCTGATTCCGGCTTCGTAATCACGTCCTCTTTTGGCAATTTGCTTTACCAGGGTCGGGATATCTGCTCTTAAGTAAATCAGCAAATCTGGTGCCGAAACAAAGTCTTTCATCAGGTTGAAAACTGATAAATAGTTCTTAAAATCTCTTTCTGCAAGAAGGTTCATTTCAGCTAAATTTTCCGCAAAAATATGAGCATCTTCGTAGATCGTTCTGTCTTGGATGACGTTTTTTCCGCTTTCTCGGATTTCCTTCACTTGGCGGAATCTGCTTCCCAAAAAGTATATTTGAAGTGCAAAACTCCATTTTGACATATCACCATAGAAATCGTCCAGGTAAGGATTGTGATCCACATCTTCAAATTGAGCTTCCCAATTATAATGTTTTGATAACATTGTTGTTAGTGTGGTTTTTCCGGCTCCGATATTTCCTGTTACAGCTATATGCATTTTTTATACGATTGATAGATAATAAATTGTCGAAAAGAAATCAATTATCGTTTATTGATTAATTAAAGTTGTAAAGATAAAGTTTGTCTTGAATGAGCGCCAAAAATCCTGAGCTATTTTTATCCACAATTTTTGCCTGTTCGTTTTTGAAGATTTCCGATGTGAATTTTCCATCAAATATAAAAATCGATTTGGCGCCAAAAATCAAAACATCATCGTTGGTTCTTCGGAGTTTTTTAGCATTATTGATGTTAGCTGAGAAAAGTAAATTGGCTTTTGTATTATAAATATCAATGCTGTTTTCACGAAGAATATAGACCTTATTATTATAGACTAAAAAATCCTTTATCAAATCGGTATTGATATTAAAAGGAAAGGAATTGATGACGGAGTTGCTTCGGAAGTTGTATTGTATTAAAGTTTTGTTGCTGTCATCAATCAACCAGACAAACTGTAGGTCTTCCGCATAAATAGATTTTACAAACCCAAATTTTTGGCTAAGATTGATTTTCTGAATCTCGTTAAGATTCTGATCCAAGAATTTTATTTCCTGTAAGTTCTCAGAAAACATGACAATATTAAGAGGATTTGTGACGCTTTGAATTTTGTAAGGAAAAGTTAACATCAATTTTCCTAATTGTTTCCCAATAGAATCAAATTTTGTAAAACTAAAATCCTTATTCTTATAAATATAAATATTACCATAATCATCTCCCAAGAGTTCTGTTGTATCGTTGAGCTGTAAGGAGTCTATATTAATTCTCTTTTGAGAAAAAATAATGATTGAACTAAGTAATAATATGAATGTTAGTGATTTCAAAAACAATGACTTATCCTCCTTTCAATGTGATGATAACATCTTTTGTGAACGTCTTGTTTTGGTTGTAGGTAGCATCACAGATAGATGTTGAAACATTATAATTACCTTTTTCTACAAGTATGAAATTTTGACCGTTGGAAGGAACGGTAAGATTGTAGAATTTTTTTCCACTTATTTTGATAACAAGAGCACATTTGGATTTATTCACAAATTGAACGACAGTTTCTTTTTTATTAGGGTCATTATTGAATAAATTAGTAAGAACGGCTGCTGTATTTTTTGCTTGTTCTGAGGGTTCTCCTTTTGCAGCAGAAGTTCCGACTTTGGAAGTTTTTTCAATTTTATTCTCCGTCATTGGTGTTATGGTTGGTTTTGCAACTTGGGAAGAACCGCCGTATTTTAATGATAATGCTCGTTGTTTAAGCTCAGCAACAGCCGGGTGATTAGGATTGTTTCGGATGAATTTTTCAACAACCGCTCTGTCTGTCGTTGTTTTTGCCTCAAAAACACTTTGGGAAAATGCGAAAAAGCCGGTTGAAAAAAGCAAAAGTAAAAATATCTTCTTCATTATATATTGTATTCTGATTTTTTAATAAAACGTAAAAATAGATTAAATCTTGTGAAAATTTATAAAACTTAGATTAAATAATAATTAGTTTTTGTAATTATCTTTTAAAATATCAGAATAGACTAAGTTTTTGATATTAAGTATTATGAAGCCTGTTATTTTTTTATAAAAATCACTATATTTGCACGCCGAAAAAGATGAAGTAGGTAAATCTGAAAAATTAAATAAAAAATAATCAATATTATGTCTTATACACCAGTAGCTGCAGACGTAGCAAAACTTAGAAACACGACAGGTGCAGGAATGATGGACTGCAAAAAAGCTCTAGTAGAAGCTGAGGGAGATTTTGAAAAAGCAATTGATATCCTTAGAAAAAAAGGACAAAAAGTTGCTGCTAACAGAGCGGACAGAGATTCTTCTGAAGGAGCTGTGATTGCAAGAGTTAATGAGGATAATACTTTAGGTGTTATTATTTCTTTGAACTGTGAAACTGACTTTGTTGCTAAAAACGAAGCATTCATCGAGTTAGCTTACGAATTGGCTGAAATGGCAATCTTTGCTGCTACAAAAGAAGAACTGTTGGCTACAGATTTCCACGGATTAACTGTTGCTGATAAATTGATCGAGCAGACAGGTGTTATTGGTGAGAAAATCGAGATTGGAGCATTCGAAAGAATCGAAGGTCCTTTCTTAGGAGCTTACATCCACGCTGGAAACAAAATTGCTTCCATTACTTCTCTATCTGCAAAAGTGGATGGAGCTGACGAAGTTGCAAAATCTGTTTCTATGCAAGTTGCGGCAATGAATCCAATTGCACTTGACGAAAATTCTGTTTCTCAAGAAACTATCGATAAAGAATTAGAGATCGAAAGACACAAATTAATTGAAGAAGGTAAGCCTGCAAACATTATTGATAATATCCTTAAAGGTAAAATGCAGAGATTCTACAAAGATAACACTTTGGTACATCAAGATTTTATCAAAGATTCTAGTGTATCAGTTGCTAACTATGTAAAATCTGTAAATGCAGATCTTAAAGTAACCGGCTTCATTAGAGTTGCCCTTTCTTAATTAAGATTCAGAACAAATAAATCAAATCCTGCTGTATTTTTATAGCAGGATTTTTTATGTCATAATTATTGAATATTTTTGCAACCATTATTATGTTAAATGAAATGTTCTTTTTTTTCATACAAGCTAGTTGTTATTCTGCTGCTGGTGTTTGGTTTTGCTGAGGCACAATTTATCAATGTCGATACGAGCTTAAGCGATGTAGCATTGGTAAACAAATTTTTTGGTACCCAGACTTGTATTACTGTTTCAAATATTTCTTTTAATGGCTCAACCAACGGAGGCAGTAATCCAAGCTATGGCTACTTTTCCAAAAATGGAAGCACATTCGATATTGATGAGGGAATCATTCTTTCTACAGGAATTGCAAAAGCCTCTGAGGGTCCTAATACGTACAGGCAGGATAACGGAAGTTCTTCCTGGCTCGGTGACCCTGATTTAGCGAATGCTTTTGGAAATTCCGTAGGCAGTTATAAAAATGCGACATATCTTGAGTTTGATTTTGTGTCTAACGAGAGTAATGTCATTAGTTTTCAATATATGTTTCTTTCCGAAGAGTATGACAAATTTAAATCTATTAGTGGTTGCCAGTACTCGGATGCCTTTGCTTTTTTGATTAAGCCTACAGCGACCTCCGACCCTTATACAAATATAGCGCTAGTTCCCAATACAACTGATCCTGTTTCAGTAACTAATGTGCGTGGTTCTGGAGGGACTTGTCCTCCAAAAAATGAAAATTATTTTGGTACTTTTAATATAGAGTCTAATACTTCTACGTCTCCTACAAATTTTAATGGACAGACCAAAGTTTTAACGGCAATCGCCAATGTTCAAGTCGGAATATCATATCATATAAAATTGGTTATCGCGGATGAAGGCACTACAGGTCACGATTCTGCGGTATTTTTAAAAAGCGGAAGTTTTGTCGGAAATATTAATATTGGTAACGATCTTACGGTTGATAATGCCGATCCAATTTGTGAAAATGTACCATATAGAATCCAGCCAAATCCACCTCTGGGTGATCCGTTGGCACAATATTCTTGGTTCAAAAACGGTGTCGCAATTACAACGGTTCCTTCAACTCAGCCTTATTATGATGTTCTAAATGATGAGGGAGATTTTAGCGTTAAGGTGACACTTGGAAGCGGATGTCAATTGGAAGGAAATGTTAAAATCGAAAAAGCACCTGTAGCCAATATTGATTCAACCCCAATTCAAGTTTGTGATAATAACTTTGATGGTAAATATTCTGCGGTATTATCGGATTTCAATAGTCAGATAGTAACCAATTTTTCGAGAGATTTTAATGTTTCCTACTATACGACTTCTGGAACTTTAATTGATCCAGATAAAGAATTTGTATTTACTGGTAGCCCTCAGACTATTAACGTTTCAGTAGGAGCATTTTCTTGTTCTCCAAAAATTTATCCTGTTCAGTTTTATTATGGGACTAAGCTGGGAGTTAATACAACTCCTACTTATCTTATTTGTGATGATGATCTTAGCGGAAGTAATGATATTAATCTAGCGGATTACGTAGCATTAATTACAAATGAAGCGGGTGTCACGCCAACTTATTTTGATACACAACCCAAGGTAGAAATAGGAGGGAATTCTACTATCTCTAATTTACAAACAATCAGTGCAGATAAATCATTTTTTATAAGAATAGAAAAGTCCGGATCTTGTCCGAATTATAAAGAAGTAAAATTCAATTTTAGGCAACCGAAGAAATCAACAGTATTGAAAGATACGTTGATTTGTAAAGGAGCTTTGGTAGATTTAGATGCTGGTTTAGGCTTTACATCATACAAATGGTACAAAGCCTCTGACCCAGCAACAATACTTAGTATCGGTCATGATGTTCAAAATCTTTCTGCTGGTGATTATATTGTAGAGCTTGGATTCAATAGTTGTGTTTATCCACAATCTGTAAAAGTATCCGAAGCGACAGATCCCGTGATTAATAATGTCTTGATAGAAGGAACAACGGTAACAGTTTTAGTATCTGGAGGCAAATCACCTTATCAATATGCTTTGGATAATGGGAGTTATCAACCTTCAAATGTTTTTAATAATGTGGAATTGGGAACTCATATTGTTTATGTAAAAGGTGATGACGGATGTTCTATAATCAATCAAACATTTATAATCATTAATACACAAAATGTAATTACACCAAACAATGATGGGATTAATGATTATATAGATTACTCATCCCTACTGACCAAATTGGAACCAAAATTTGAAGTTCATGATAGAAATGGGACTTTGGTGTTCCGGGGCGATGCTAATAATCATTTCATTTGGGATGGAAGATTAAACGGACGGGTTTTGCCTACTTCTTCTTATTGGTACATTTTGGAATGGAACGAAATAGGTGTTTCTAATAGAACCCAACTTTCGGGTTGGATACTTTTAAAAAATAGAAACTGATTTGTGAAAATTATAAACTATAGAAAAATAGTTTGAATTTTTCCGGTAATATAATTATTTACGGATTTTTATAAATTTTGTAATTTCAAATTTGGAATAGCAATATCTGGTTGGGATATTGCTAAAAAACAGAATTAAATTAATTATATACAATAAAATCGTTTTTTCTACATTTGTAATAATATTGATATGGTTATTACAATGAATAAAGTTTTACTATTCCTTTTATTTCTTATTTTTTCGACAAAAATATTTGCACAGCTAGATAGAGAACATTGGTTTGCACCTATGTTTGATGGACAATCTAACAGTTCACCCTATCAATTCTTATATCTTTCTACTAATGAAACTACACCATTCTCGGTAATTGTATATAGTAATAATAATGTTGTTTATCAAACCACAATCAGTAAAGGAGCTCCTCGGTCTATTAGTATTAGCAGAGGGTATATTATAACAAATAATACATCGGATCTGCATAAAGTTGGAACGATGGGGTTGTATGCTAAGGGAGATCGGCCGTTTTATGCTAGTTTACGTTTTGGGATGACAAATCATGCCGAGATTATTACTTCCAAGGGTACTGCTGGTATTGGTACTAAATTTTATACTGCTGTTGTTCCTAATTCCTTATTAAACGGGGCAAGTTCAATAGATCCTCCTACTATGGGTTTTGGAGCCAGTTTTTTGGCAACTGAAGATAATACGACAGTAACGGTGAATAATTTTAAAAAGACTCTCAACTTTAATAATTATGGATCTGCAACTGGTTTTACATTTACTTTAAATAAAGGACAGTCTTATATTATTGATGGACGAAGTAATAGTTTAAATAATAAAGACGGATTTATTGGAGCAACTGTCACTTCTGATAAGCCAATATCAATGTCAAATGGTAGTTTCAATGGTCAATTTTCAACAATAGCTGATAGTAATAGTGGTACAGATATCTTTATGGATCAATCTGTGCCAGTGGAAAAACTGGGAGATGAATTTGTAATAGTAAAAGGTTATGGCAAAATTGGAAATAGAATGGAAGGCGCAGTTATCGTAGCAACAAAACCCAACACTCAAATTTATGTCAATGATTCTTCAATACCTATTGCTACACTTGCCAATGCTGGAGATTATTATACTGTGGAGGAAACTAATTATATTGACAGAGGAAATAATCATTATAATCTGCATATTAAGGCTTCGCAGAATATTTATGTTTATCAGATGATGGGAGGAGTAGAAGATTCATCAGCAGGTGGTACGCCCCTTGCAACTGGAGGTATGAATTATATTCCACCGTTGAACTGCTATCTTCCAAAGAAAATTGATGAAATAGGAAGTATAAACGTTATAGGAAGTAATACATTTACTACCAAGTTGAATATTATTACTGAAAAAGGAGCTACTGTAAAAGTGAATGGGGTTGTTCCTAATTCTCAATATGGCCCTTATGATACTTCTTCAATTACTGCGAATCAAAAATGGGTGACTTATTCAATCCCTAATCAAACGGGTAATATTACAGTGGTTTCTGATAGGGCTGTAACAGCTGGACTATCAGGAGGTAGTGTGTCGGCTGGCTATGGTGGTTATTTTGCAGGCTTTTCTTCGATTCCATTGATTTTGAAAACAGAGGGAGATTGTCTTCCCGGGGTTAAGCTTGCTGTTACAGAAGGTTTTACTTCGTATCAATGGGTGATTAAAGATAATACAGGTGCTTATGTTCCTGCTCCGGGTGTTAATAATACAAATACTTATGAGCCTGCTCAGGCTGGGATTTATGCCGTAATCATTCAGCAAGGTTCTTGTCCAGCAATACAGACTCAAGATTTTAAATTCTATAACTGTACCACTTATACCAATGTTAATTATGAAACTTGTTCTAGTGTAGACATTCCTCCTGCTTTCAGTCTAAGTACTCAAACATTGAATCCTGCAACTGTAAAAATTGATACGCCACCAAGTAAAGGAACTGCAATTCCACAATCAGACGGGACTATAAAATATACTGCCAATGCTGGTGCTTCTGGTATTGATACATTTAAATATTCTTACTGCGGTGATGATGCGCTTCCGGATTGTGAAGTAGCCCAAGCAACGATTCAAATTAATCAGATTGTAGCTCAAGATGCGATTTTGAGAGAATGTGCTTCTACTTCAACAGCCATTTATGACCTAACTAAGGCTAATGTAACTTCCGATACTTCTGTCACAAAAGTTTATTATAAAACCTTAATTGGAGCACAAAATCAAGTTGTTGCAGATGTTATAAATAATTTTACAGCTTATCAAGCTGCAGATGTTATTGTATATGTAAGAATCAAAAATGCTAAAAATTGTGTTGCAATTCAGAAAATTGAATTGAAATCCAAAGCTTATCCTGTTGTGCAGGAGAATTTGTACACAAAAATGCATTGCGATGAGGAAGATGGACTTATTGATGGGAATTATATTGTCAATCCAAATGATATTACTCCAATTGTATTGACAAGTGCAACAACATTTACTGTGAAGTATTATGATTCTCTTGTGAAAGCCGATGCAGGAGGAGCCGATAATATTACGGGAAATTATATTTTCACGTCTGCTAATGCAAAAATCTGGATAAGAGTGGAGTCATCCGAAGCTTGTGTAACGGTTAAAGAAATTACTTTAAATATTGGAAATAAAATTCCGCTCATTACAAATAACTTGATTGAGGATGTTTGTGATAAGGGGTTCGATAATACTGAGCAAGTGGATCTTTCAACCTATCTTCCTAAGCTTACAAGCCAAACAGGATTAGCGGCAACTTATTATGCAACAATGCCTGATGCGCTTAATGGACAAAATGCAATTCCTGCTCTGCAAACACTTGTAATGGGAACCACGGGAACTTTCTACGGTGTTATCAAAAATGCAAACTACTGTTCAGATGTTGCAACCATTAATCTTACTTTGATTATGGGAGGGCAGGCATCTACAACATTGCCTGCGAGCGTTCCAATTTGTGAGCTGACTACTACTACGTTAGATGCAGGAACGGCTCATTTGTCTTATACGTGGTATAACGAAAATGATCCAACCACAATAATTGGAACAGGTTCAAAAATAGTTGTTGGTGTGGGGAAATATTTTGTAATTCTAATTTCTGCAAATGGTTGTGAATACAAGCAATTTGTTGAGGTTGTAGGTTTTCCGAAACCGGTTCTCAATATAGCAGCTTACAATGCAACGCTTTGCGATGATAATTTGGATGGAAAAATCAATTTGGTATTTTCAACGGATGTAACACCAAATATTTTAACAAATAATAATAGTGATTTCAATGTAACTTATTATAATAATGCTGCGATGCTGTCAACCCAAGTATTACCGAATGCTTGGAGTTTTACGACGGATACCAGAGTCTATGTTAAAGTAAGTTCTTCATATTGTACGGATGTAACAGGGTTTATAGATTTCAAAATAGGAGCTAAGATTCCACTCCTTACAACCACCGATACACAACTAGTTTGTGATGATGATTTAGATGGTAAAAAGCTGGTTCAGAATCTTGATGGTTATATATCAGGATTTACTTCAGATCCTACAGTGACAGCTAAATTTTATGTCAAAAAAACGGATGCACAAGCCAATGCTTCTAATAATGTAACAGAAGTTGCTGTTAATCAAACGCAGACGTTGTATGTCCGGCTTTCAAACGCAACATCGTGTCCTTCTTTAGCAGAATTAACAATCAAAATAAAAGTTCCGAAAAAATCAGATACGTTAAAAGATAAAACAATTTGTCCGGATGAGAAAACCGATTTGGATGCTGGTATAGGATTTAGTAAATATGAATGGTACAGAGAGTCTGACCCGACAACAATGATTGGAAGCGGTCCAATAATTACAGATTTGCCGGTTGATAAATATTATGTAATTCTCACAGGGTTCTCACCAAACGATTGCCCTTACAAACAAAAAGTGGAAATAAAAGCCGCAGAATTACCAACTATTACATCGATAGAAATTGCAGGAAGTACAGTGACGATAAATGTAAAAGGAGGAAAAGAACCTTACAAATATGCTATTGATAATGGCAATTATCAAGAATCTAATATTTTCACAGATATTGCTCCGGGGTTACATAAGGTATATGTCGTGTCGGCAGATGATTGCGATCCTGTAGAAAAAGAATTTTCAGTCATTAAGATTTATAATCTGATTACTCCAAATGGAGACGGTGTGAATGATGTATTGGATATGTCCCTTTTAAAATATAAGATTAATGTGAAGTTTGAGGTATTTAACAGACAAGGAAATAGATTGTTCGAAGGAACTACCAACAATAATTATATCTGGGATGGAAAACAAAATGGAAAATCTCTGCCAACATCCAGCTACTGGTATATTATGCAATGGCAAGATTTTGAGAATTCTACGCCGGTAAAATATTCTGGCTGGATTCTTCTAAAGAATCGCAATACTGATCAATAAATAATAGTTTTACCAGTTATTTTCTAAAATAGATTCTAATTACTTAACACAAAAACGATAAAGTTTAATAAAATTTTAACCTTATCGGTTTTTTTTTGTATCGATTGTTTATACTTTTCTCTATAAATTTGTCGAATTATTATGAAGAAAGTTTTTACAATTGCTTTATTGTTCTGTATAACAGTTGTTTACGGTCAGATTTTTGACGGAGAAATATATATTAGAGACAAATCAAGTCTTTACCTTAATCAGGTTTATGTAACCAATGTTAATGAACATAAAAGTGTCTTAGCAAATTACAATGGCGATTTCCAAATCCAAGCCAACGAAGGGGATGTTCTCAGATTCACTTCCATAGCAACAGAGAGAAAAGATATCACAGTTACAAAACAAATGCTTACACTTAATAAAAACTTTGTTGAGTTGCAGATTGCTTATTACGAGATTCAGGAAGTTATTATTAGTTCGTTTCGTCCAACGGGAAATCTTCGAAAAGATGTTACCAGTCTAAAATCTTCTGAAAAAGCGTTCGAATTGCGAAAAATGATCGGGCTTCCTGAGCCAAAAGGAGATGGGACATCTCCGGAAATTCCTGTTCTTTCATTTAACCAAGGTCTGAGTTTTAGTCTTGATAGTATTTTTGACTTAATCTCTGGAGAAAAGAAGAAGAAGGAACGTTATTACCAATACGAAAGAATGAGTAAGAATATTAAGAATCTTCAGGATTATTTTGGAGATGATTACTTTGTGAAGCTCAAGATTCCAAAAGAATTGATTCCAAATTTCTTGCAGTTTGTTTACAGTTCAGATAATATCACGACGTTCCTGGAAACCAATAATTATGAAGCGGCCAAAGTTTACATCGAAAAGTACCTGCCAATTTATCTCAAGAGGTTACAAAATTCTAATTTGATACAGGTTGCTGGAGGTATTCAGAAATAATTCATTTTTTATTGTGAAAAATCAAAAAAATATATAATTATTTTTAATTGAAATTAATTAATATTGTTATATTTTTATAACATAATTTAAAAATAGGAAAGAAAGACTAGAGTATGGGGAAAAACAAAATTGCCAGATTCGAAGAAAACAAAACATTACCCAATGTCATACAACCAACAAGAGAAGAAGCTATCAATAGTTTTGAACACAAAGGTAAATGGGCGGAGTTTTTTGGCAATAATAATCCGATTGTTTTAGAATTAGGCTGTGGAAAAGGAGAGTATTCTGTAGGATTAGCAAAGTCCTTTCCTTCCAAAAATTTTATAGGAATTGATATCAAAGGTGCACGATTTTGGTTTGGGGCCAAAGAAGCAATTGATGGTGGATTAAACAATGTTGCTTTCTTGAGAACTCAAATAGAATTGATTGATAATTTGTTTGCAGAGAATGAAGTATCCGAGATTTGGATTACTTTTCCGGATCCGCAAATCAAATACAGAAGAACCAAACACAGACTTACGAATACTGAGTTTTTAGCAAAGTACAGGCATATTCTTAAAAAAGACGGAATCATACATCTGAAAACAGATTCTGAGTTTTTACACGGTTATACATTAGGATTATTACAAGGTTCGGGACACAAGATTCTTACTGCACATCATGACATCTACGGCGCAGAAGAATATCAGCCGGATACACCATTATTAAAAGATATTAGAACTTATTACGAAGAATTGTTTTCCTCAAAAGGAAAAACTATTACTTATATCAAATTCAAATTAAAGGATGAATAAACTGTTTTTTCTTTTTTTAGCAGGAATCTTATTAACCGGTTGTGCTACTACAAGCTCAATTTCACCAATATCAATTGGGAACAATACATCTGTTATTATGATGGATACAGATATGAAAATACCAATTCTGGCTCCGCTGAACATAGAAAACAGGGCGGTCAGTTTGCTCAATCAGCTATTCAATATAGATGCCGCAAATAAAAATATGATTCTTGTAGTTAGCAATGACTCTGATTGTGATTTTACAATGGACATCTTAGGACAGAATAGTTACAGCTTACCTGTGTCTGCAAAAAAATCAGAAAGTATAGTTTTGGAACAAGGCGAATATGAGATAAGATCAACAGTTTGTCAAAGTCCATATAAAGTTTTCAGAACATTTTCAGAGAATACAGAATTGAATATAAAGTATTCTATTGTAAAAATTCCTGATGCGAATAATGTAACAGCTAAACTTCAATAAATAGAAAAGACGTTTCAAATATTTGAAACGTCTTTTCTATTTATTGAAGCGAAATTATTTTATAGTCACTTCGTAGATTCTGCTCCAGTTTTTACCTGTAATGATCATGTTATCTCCTTTAAAGGCGATTCCGTTTAGTACGTCATCATTTCCAGTGGTGTTTTGTTTTGCGATGTTTGTAAAATCAATAATCCCTGTCACTTCACCATTGGCAGGATCTATCTTTAGGATGATGGGTTTTTGCCAAACATTCGCATAGATAGCACCGTTATGATATTCTAATTCATTTAGCTGGTCATAGCCTTCTTTATCGCTTGCAACAGCGATAGTTCGTAAGACTTTTGAAGGATTTTCAGGATTTAAGAAATATAAGTTCTTTGTTCCATCAGACAAGATTAACTCTTTTCCGTCATAAGTTAATCCCCATCCTTCTCCAATGATATTATCATAAGGGAACTCGCTTAATAATTGCAATGAGTTTTTGTCATAAATAAATCCTTTCTTATTTTGCCAAGTCAACTGAAAAACTTTATCACCAACAATTGTGCTTCCTTCAGAAAAGATGTCGCTAGGTTGAGATGTACTGATAATAGGTGTTGTGGATCCTAGCTTGTATTTAAGAATTCTTGATTCTCCGCGTTGCCCATCAGATTCATAAACGATATCTCCATCCAACTGAAATCCCTGAACAAAGTTTTTTGGATCGTGCGGATATTGATTGATAACCTCATAAGAGATTGCTCTTGGTTTCGCCTTTGCATAAACGTTGATGGTTGCATCTTGTTGCAAAACTTCGCCACCTTTTGTTTTGATGTTGAAAGTTACATCATTTTCGCCCAATGAGAAAAATTTTGGATCAATGGTCAGATTGCTGGTTTCTTTATCTCCAAAACTGATGCTAATGGCTTCTGCATAATCCAATACATCCTGAGGAATTTGCAGTTTGTCTCCAAAATGATAGCCTTTACTTTGTTGAGTAATGTTGTAGTCATTAAGGGTGTTTAGGATTTCTTTATCTTTATTACAACTCGTTAAAATTACCAATGCAAGAGCTGATGTTAAAAAAAGTTTTTTCATTAGATTTTATATATTGTGGTTTATCCACATTTATTTTTGTTTTGGGGTGTGTTCTTATGTTTTTGCCAAAAATACGAAATTATGAAAACTAAAATCTCATAAATTTTTCTTAATTAAACATAAAAATGTAGATTTGTAAATATTATGATAACGCTAGTCGCAGCCATAGGAAATAACAATGCCCTAGGAAAGGATAACCAATTGATTTGGCACCTTCCAAAAGATCTGAAGCATTTCAAGACAATTACCGAGAATCATCCCGTGATAATGGGAAGAAAAACCTTTGATAGTATTGGTAAGGCTTTACCAAATCGTACAAATATCGTAGTCAGCAGAAAAGAAAATTGGTTTCAAGAAGGGATTCTCATTGTTTCTACACTTAAGGAAGCTCTCAAGTTTGCGAAGAAAATTGACGAGAATGTTTTTGTGATTGGAGGAGGAGAGATTTATAAACAAACAATAGAGTTAGCTGATAAATTGGAAATCACCCAAGTAGATAATGATTTTGAAGCAGATACTTTTTTCCCGAGAATAGATCTTAAAATTTGGCAAAAAACGGATGAAGAGTGTCATCAGAAAGATGAAAAGAACGAATATGATTTTTGTTTCCAAACCTACGAAAAAATTACTCAAAATTAATTTTAAACTAAATCTTTTCCAGATTTCAGAATTCTAAATAATGGATTATCCAAGCAAAGTATTGTCAAAAGCTGTAGAGGAAATTGCAGGATTACCGGGTATTGGTAAAAGATCTGCATTGCGATTAGCATTACATCTGCTTCGTCAGCCTACTTCGCAAGGCGTATCTTTGGGCAATGCAATACAAAATTTGGTAACAGATATTAAATATTGCAAAGAATGTCATAATTTTTCGGATTCGGAGATTTGTGATATTTGTATTGATGAGAAAAGGAATTCAGAATTGCTTTGTGTAGTAGAAGATGTGAGAGATGTGATGGCAATAGAAAATACGGGCCAATATAAAGGCAAATATTTGGTTTTAGGTGGAAAAATTTCTCCAATGGAAGGAATTGGTCCAAGCCAGTTAAAAATTGATAGTTTAGAAAAAAAAATTATGTCGCACACAATAAAAGAGGTGATTTTTGCGTTTAGTTCGACAATGGAAGGAGAAACTACTGCCTATTATATTTACAAAAAATTCAAAAATCTCGATGTTATTTTTTCTAATATCGCTCGCGGAATTGCGGTTGGTGATGAGCTGGAATATGCGGATGAGATTTCTCTTGGCAGATCCATTATCAACAGGACATCTTATAATGAAGCAGGAATATGAAACTGAGTGTTATAATTGTTCATTATCAAGTAAGTGATCTTTTAAAAAAATGCATCACATCTATTCAGAAAAATTTTCTGGGTTTTGAATATGAGATTATTGTAGTTGATAATAACTCACCTGATTCTAATTGGAAGACTCTTATTGATCAATTTACTCAGGTCAATTTTATAGCTTTAGAAGAAAATCTTGGGTTTTCAAAGGCTAATAACATTGGTGCAAAATCAGCAAAAGGAGAGTACGTTTACATCCTAAACCCTGATACAGAAATAGAAGGTGACTATTTTAAAGAGGTTCTTGATTTTGCAGATAGCCAAGAAAAATTTGGAGCTTTAGGATTGAGAATGCATAATTTGGAAGGGAGATTTTTACCGGAAAGCAAACGCTCTATACCTAATTTATTCAATTCTTTCGAAAAGTTGTTTACACGTTTTAGTAATGATTCCAAAACTTATTATAGAAACGATGTGGATGAGTTTGGGGTTGCTGAAGTTGAAGTAATGACCGGAGCTAATCTCTTGATTAAAAAATCTGTTTACGATGAGATTGGAGGATTCGATGAACAGTATTTTATGTATGGGGAAGATATAGATATTTGCTATACAATTTTACAACACGGCTACAAAAATTTCTATTACGGAAAATATTCTATCCTTCATTACAAGGGAGAAAGTACTGTTTATAACAAAGAATATCTCAATAGGTTTTTTGGCGCGATGGATATTTTCATTAAAAAATATTATAAAAAACAAAAACCAATTCAGTATATAATTATGAAGATTGGGTTAAGGGTTAAACACCTTATAGAAGAAACCAAAATAAAAAACTAGTTCTTCTCGTGAGGGTATGTTGATTCTTCGGCAAACTTGCGTAATTCACCCATTTCTTCCTTCGCTTTCAATTGGCCAAATCTTGCGGCAATATAAGTAAGTGCAATGAATCCCAATGTCACAAAAGAACAGGGCAAAGCCCAAGGGTAATTGTTGGTATTGATCTGTTTTTCGACATAGAATAATGTGAAAAATGTCATCCAGCTTACGATAAACAAAAAATATAAAAACATAAAGAAAGTCCAGACGGCGGGACTCGGTCCAAAAATTCCTCTGATAACAGTCGTCTCTTCCTCTTTTTCGATTCTGATTGCTAGATTCGGCTTCCAATAATTTTCTTCCGGAGTTTTTACAAAGATTGTCGCCACTTCTTTGTTGATGTTTCCATAGAATTTACTTTTATTGGCTTCTAGATATGATTTCAGATTGGATTCATATTCTTCAGGAGAAAGATCCGTGCAAAGCTTGAATCTGGGCCTGTTTCTGATATTGTTCAAAGTCTCATTCATGATTTTATTTTTAGATTAATAGATTATCAATTATCAGTAAACAATTCTTATTCCTCAATATAAGGAATTGGATCTTCTAGGAAAATATCTATTTTTTTTGGAACTTCATTTCGTTTGATTTCAATCGTGATTTTTCTGCTTTCATCGGTTTTAAGAATATTATGAATTTTGCTCAATGTCAATTCATTTGCTTTTTTCCCATCTACATTGATGATTTCGTCGTTTTTCAGAATTCCGGATTTTTGAGCCGGAGAATCTTTCCTTGTCCCTGTAACTTTGAAAATTGGTTTCAATGTGAATTTGTATTGAAATTTATCTTGATTGTTGTCAATCACATTAATTTCGTTTCCTGCAGAATGTTTTTTTGCGGTTTCAATTCGGACTTGCTGTTTTTCCCAAAGCAATCCATCTTGTTTGATCTCGAGTCCGCTTCCATCGATTAGAAATGGATCGTTGAGATGTTTATTTGCCAGGAAATAGACTTTGTTCTCAGGGTAATTAAAAATAATGGAAAATCTTCGGAAAATTTCTGAGCCAATAGAGCCTTTTCTGTCCTTTACAATTTTAAGATGTTGGATAGAATATTCGTCCGGCATAGAAGCAATAGGTTTTTTGAGTTTGAAGTTACCAATCGATAAAGAATTAATTCTGCTTCGTTTTCCGTAGATATCACCGCTAAAACCTCTTCCTAAAAAATCATCAATATTTGGACGATTGTAAACGAAGTCTTTTATAAGAATAGGAAAAAGCCAAACCGAATCCGTATTCCCCAAATCTAAAAGCAATTTTGAACTTTGTTTATCGTGTCTCATTTCAACATCGGCAAACATATAAGGTTTGTTAAGTTCTACACTCATCGGAAATTCAGAATATCTTCTGATTTTTTTTGGAAACTTGGAACTGTTTCTGTAAACCGTGATGGTTTTGTTGAGGTAATTAATTTCTATTGGATGATTTTTGAAAAAATAATACCCGATAATTCCGTTCACGGGAATTCCAATATCTTGTGAAATGTTAAAGTTTTCATCTAAAACAATAAAGATTGTATGTGATTTGTCCACGAAGTTTTTTCCTATCAGGACTTCATTATTGATTGATTTAAGTGCATCAATACTAACTGTTTCTCCCAGACCTTTAAAAGTGATTTTCTCAATATTTTTAAAATCCACTTCTTTATTTTCTAGACTGAAAAGCATCGTTTCTGCAATTCCGGAATCTAACAAAAAATTTAATTCAACCCCATTTATGTTCATTGGAATGAAGATTAAGTTGTTTATTAGTTTAAAGTTAATAACGGTTTTGTCCTTGTTTTCCAGAACAAATCCATTTTGAGATTTAGCTAAAAAGCTGAAAATAAGATATATAAAAACTAAAAATTTCATAACTAGGTTTTGTGATTTTATTTCATGAAGAAATGATATTGGGTTATTGAATTTAAAATTTTTTATGTAATTAATAATTTATTTGAAAAATAATTTACAATTTGGAATATAATTTGTTGGTGATTCAAGTAATGTTGAAAAACTTTATTAATTGCTTAATTTAATTTATTGTTATGAAAAATCTATCATTTATCTTCGGGAAAGACAACTTGGACGAAATTGTATTTGAAAATAGAAACAAAGCTTACGGTGCATATGTGCTTAGAAATGAATATTCTAATCAGTTGACAAAATCAGTTTTAATAGGGGTGGCATTTTTTGCTTCTCTATCAGTTGTCCCATTAATTTTATCCACTTTTAAATCCGGAGAAGGAGTAATTGTACCACCCGAAACACCACGTCCAATTGATTTGATAGAAGTGAGTACTCCAAAACCACAACCGGTAGAAGCGTCTACTGTTCCACCAAATATTAAAACTGTTAATACGAGTATTCCAAATCCTACAAGTCGTGTTACTGAAGAAAAAACAATTCCTACTCTGGAAGAAATAAAAGGTGCTGCAATTGGACCGGAAACTAAATCCGGAGAGGAAACAACAATTTCCGCAGTTCCACCAATCTCAGTTCCGGGACCTCCAAAAATAGCAGCACCTGTAGTTCCAGCTGAAGATCCATATAAGATTGTTGATGGAACAGCTGTAGATGTTTCTGCAGATTTCAAAGGAGGAATTAATGCGTTTCGTCAAAAGGTTGCACAGGGTTTTGATACAGAATCTGTAGAAAATGGTGGGATGGTTTCGGCTGTTATTACCTTCGTAGTTGAAAAAGACGGAAGTATCAGTAATTTAAAAGTTAATGGTTCTAATACAGATTTCAATTCAGAAGCAGAGAGAGTTATTAAATCTATTAAAACAAAATGGACTCCTGCTCAGTTAAAAGGGAAAGTTGTCAGATCGTCTTTCAGAATGCCAATCTCAATGAAAATTGAATAGTTCTGATTTTCAATGATATAGGATTTTGAAATCAATTATGTATTTATAATTATCCACATTTTTCAAGGAGATGTGGATAATTTTTTTGCCTGTCAAAACGTTAATTAACAGATGTTTAACGATTAAGACGGATTTATAAAACTTTCTAAGTGCTAAAAAATTGTATTTTTGGAGTTTAAATTAATGTTTATGGCAAAAATTATAGGTGTTGCAAATCAAAAAGGAGGCGTTGGAAAAACTACAACCGCAGTTAATCTAGCGTCGGCTCTTGGTGTTTTGGAAAAAAAAGTTTTGTTGATAGATGCAGATCCGCAAGCTAATGCGACTTCTGGTCTTGGAGTGGAAGAGGTCAATTTTTCTACTTACAATCTTTTGGAACACAGTGCAGAAGCAGCAAAATGTATTTTGCCTACAACATCGCCTAATGTTGATATCATTCCTTCCCATATTGATTTGGTTGCTGCCGAGATAGAATTGGTCGACCGCGAAAATCGTGAGTATATGATGCGTGAAGCTTTGAAATCCATCAAAAACCAATACGATTATGTGATTATTGATTGTGCACCGAGTCTGGGATTGATTACTATTAATGCCTTGACTGCTGCAGATTCTGTAATTATTCCGATTCAATGTGAGTATTTTGCATTAGAAGGTCTTGGTAAATTATTGAATACAATTAAAAATGTTCAGAAAATTCACAATCAGGATTTGGATATAGAAGGATTGCTTCTTACAATGTATGACAGTCGTTTGAGATTATCCAATCAGGTTGTGGAAGAGGTTAATTCCCACTTCCCCGAGATGGTTTTCGAAACTATTATCAGCAGAAATGTCCGACTTAGCGAAGCTCCGAGTTTTGGAGAAAGTATCTTGAGTTATGACGCTGAAAGCAAAGGTGCGATTCAGTACATTCAGTTAGCAGAAGAAGTTTTGCTGAGAAACGAAAAATTAGTTAAAAATTAAAATGGTTTTTATAATTAATAAACCATCATTTATATTAAGATGAAAGACAAAACAAGAGCAATGGGACGTGGTTTGGGAGCAATCCTGAATGCAGAAAGCAAAACAAATATCAATTCTGCTTCCGATGAAGGAGCAAAAACTTTGGTAGGAAATATTGTTGAAGTTCCAATTGAAGATATTTACCCGAACCCAAATCAGCCGAGAACTTTTTTTGATGAAAAAGCACTTAATGATTTAGCAGAATCAATCAAGAGTTTAGGAATTATTCAGCCCATAACACTTAGAAAAGATGGCACAAAGTTCGAAATCATTTCTGGAGAAAGACGTTTCCGTGCTTCCAAAATTGCTGGTTTAGCTTCTATTCCTGCTTATATTCGTTTGGTTAATGACCAGGAACTGTTGGAAATGGCTTTGGTGGAAAATATCCAGAGAGAAGATCTTGATCCTATTGAAGTGGCTTTGACCTATCAAAGACTTTTGGATGAGGTTGGAATGACTCAGGAAAATCTAAGTCAACGTGTAGGGAAAGAAAGAAGTACAATTACAAATAGTGTTCGTCTTTTAAAATTGTCTCCGGATATCCAAAACGGAATCCGAAGCGGACAGATTTCTGCAGGACACGGTCGTGCGATAATGAGTTTGGATACAGAAGAAAAACGTCAAAATCTTTTTGAAAAAATCATCAAAGATCAACTGAACGTAAGACAAGCCGAACAACTTGCTGCGCAGTTAAAAAATCCTCAAGAAGCAGAAAAACAGATAAAACAAACTATAGTTCCTAATCATGTGAAAAAAGCACAGAAAAATCTATCTGATATTTTAAATGTGAATGTGGAGATCAAAACTTCTGCAAACGGGAAAAAGGGTAAAATTGTTCTCGATTTTAAAAACGAAGAAGAGTTGGAAAGTATTCTTGCTCACATTAGATAGATGAAAAAAATATTTTCAATTTTTTTGTTTTTCTCTTTCTTTTTGGCTTTTTCTCAAGTTAATCCGAATGATACCATTCGTGTTGAAAATTATCCAAAAGATAGCATTCCTGCCGCAGGAAAAAGATCTGAGCCTCAGATTTTAGGCGAGATTACAAACAGTAATGCTCCGGGAAAAATTACAAAACTAAGTCCGACAAAAGCAGGATTGTATTCTGCAGTTTTACCGGGGCTTGGACAATTTTACAATAAAAAATACTGGAAGATTCCCATTGTTTGGGGAGCTGTTGGAACCGGGGTTGGAATTGCCTTGTGGAATGACAGAAATTATAAACGCTACAGAAATGCATTCGTTGCTGAATTAAATGGACTTCCCCATGAGTATTCCAACGTTAATGGCATTACTGCAACTGTTTTGGGGAATGCGCAAGATAGTTCCAAAAGACAACGCGATTATGCCATAGGAATTACGGCATTAATTTACATTCTTAACATTATGGATGCTGTTGTAGATGCCCATCTTTATGAGGGACGTCACGATCCGGATCTGGCAATTGTTCCATCTGTAATCAATGACCAATACAGTAAAACTGAAGCAAAAGCAGGTTTAACCTTAAGCTTCAGGTTCTAATAAAAAAAACTCAATTATAAAATTTAAAATGAAAATAGCACTAGTCGGTTACGGAAAAATGGGGAAGATCATTGATGATATCGCACAAGGCCGAGGTCACGAGATTGTTGCAAGGCTAAAAGAAACTCCGACCAAAGAGTCCCTGAACAATGCGGATGTTGTTATCGAATTCTCAAATCCCGAAGCTGCTTTTGAAAATATCAAAGTTTGTCTAGAGAATCATATTCCTGTCATCTGCGGAACAACGGGCTGGTTGGATAAAAAGCCTGAAATTGAGAAAATCACTTTAGATAATAATAGTGCATTTTTATATGGTTCTAATTTCAGTTTAGGTGTGAATCTGTTTTTTGCGCTTAACGAAAAATTAGCCAAATTGATGAATAATGTTAGTGAATACTCTTGCCAGTTAGAAGAAATTCATCACATCCATAAACTAGATGCGCCAAGTGGAACGGCTATTTCCATTGCAGAAGGAATTATAGAAAATTCCAAGTACGAAGCTTGGAAACTGGATGAGACTAAAGGTAACGAATTAGGGATTTTTGCCATTCGTGAGGACGAAGTTCCTGGGACACATAGTGTTTTTTACAGGTCAGAAGTGGACGAGATAGAAATAAAACATACGGCTTTCAATAGGAACGGATTTGCTCTGGGAGCAGTAATTGCGTCAGAATGGATTGTTGATAAAAAAGGTGTTTTCTCTATGAAAGATGTTTTAGGTTTGTAAAAAACTGTAACAAAAACAATACATCAAAAACTAATTACTCAAATTGCTGAAAGCTAAAGCCCGAAGCCAAATGAAATATTTATGAATTATATTATTACTTATACAGTTTATGTCCTTATTATAAGCGTTTTGATGGGGCTTACAACTTGGAAGTTATTCAAGAAAATGGGACATAACCCATTGTTTTCTTTTATTCCATTTTATAATTATCTGATTATCCTAAAAGAAACAAAACATCCGAAATGGTGGGCGGTTTTATCATATTTACCAATTGTAGGTCCAATAATGATGTCTGTCTTCCATCTTTTCCTGATGAAAAAATTCGGAAAAAGAGGTGCTTTGAATGGAGTTTTAACGGTAATTCTGCCTTTCATTTTTATGGCAACCGTCAATTACGGGAAAGACCCGGAAATTGAAACTGAAGAAGAGGAGGAAGAAAGCAAAAAGAAAGAAACATTTTTAGGGTCAGTGACTTTTGCTGTGGTTTTCGCAACTATTATTCACGCTTTTATTACACAGCCATTTGGGATTCCAACAGGTTCGATGGAGAGAACTTTATTAGTTGGAGACTTTCTTTTTGTGAACAAATGGGCCTATGGTTACAGAATGCCGATGAGACCTGTAGCATTACCATTTTTACAAGGAACAATCTTCGATACAGGACAAAAAGGAAATCCAAAAGACGATCCCAAATCTTATATTGATGCGGTTAAATTACCATATCTCAGAATTCCTGGTTACGATGAGATTAAGCGATATGATATTGTTGTTTTCAACTATCCACAAGATTCGGTCCATACAGCAATTGACAGAAAAGACCCTTACGTAAAAAGATGCGTTGGTATTCCCGGAGATGTTATCGAGTTCAGAGCGGGAAGATTGTTCGTGAATAATGCACCGGAAAAGATTCTTGGAGATGAGCAACAGCAACACGGTTATTTAGTTACAACCAGCTCTCAGCTTAATATTCCTCAGTTATACAAAGCTTACGGGTTCCTTCCGGTTCAGGAAAATCAGACCAATACAGGATTTTTATATGCCTTCCAAGGTTTGACAGACCAAATTGCAAAAGAAATCAAAGCGCTTCCCGAGATTGTTGAGATGAAGGAAATGATTGAAGAAAAAGGAGAAGGCGCAGTTCGATATAAACTAAATGCAGATAAAACAGCTTACACGAAAAATGTAGATACAACACAGTCCATTTATCCAATCAACAAACCTTGGAATCAGGACTGGTACGGACCTCTTAGAATACCGAAAAAAGGCGATGTTGTAACACTTAATCAAGAAACTTTGCCAACTTACAAATGGATTATCTCCGAGTACGAGCACAACAAACTTGAAAACAAAAACGGGAAGATCTATATCAACGGACAAGAAACCAATCAATATACGATCAAGCAGAATTACTACATGATGATTGGAGACAACAGAGATGCCTCTTTGGATGCGAGGTTTTTCGGAGTTGTTCCGGAAGAAAATATCGTGGGAAGACCAATGTTCACTTGGCTAAGTGTAGAAGGATTGTTCTCCGATGCTAGTTCCACTTATCAGGCACCGGGCAAAAAAATCCGTTGGGACAGGATGTTCAAAGCCACCAACACGGGCGAAGCCAACAAAACTTCCTATTGGTGGGTTGCCGTGATTATTTTGGTGTTGTTCTTCGGTTGGGATTATTTCGCCAAGCTTTTCGGAAAGAAAAAAGAAGAAGATTAATTTAAAATAATTTAGGAGCTTAATCCCGCTAGTAATTTATCCTGAGCTTGTCGAAGGGCTATATCTTTTTTGTCATTGTGAACAACGTGAAGCAATCTGTTGAAATTTTTGACAATTGCAATAACAAAAAAGGATGCCGTTCCTATCAGGGCCATGGGATTTATCCTCCGAAATAATGATTCAACACTTTGTCAGAGATTATTACCTTTGACAAAGTGATTTGATTTAATATATTTAGATTTGATGAGTTTTACGTCTTTGCGAACCTAAAAAAACATTACAATAATTAAAAAAAATCTTTGAGGGCTTTGCGTTTAAATTAAATGTTCAAACAAAATCAAAGTCCTATAATAATATGAAAAAAGTTCTTTTACCAATATTCTACTTACCGCCGGTTTCTTGGTTTTCAGTATTCCTAAATGAAGAAAACGAAGTTTCATTTGAGCAATTCGAAAACTTTCCAAAACAGACTTACAGAAACCGGGCATCAATCTACGGAGCTAATGGAAAATTACCATTGATTATTCCAATCAAACATACAGGCAGGCGGGAAATCAAAGACATCGAGGTTTCTTTTGCAGAAGACTGGCAGAAACTCCATTGGAAGTCCATCAAAACAGCTTATCAAAGCACTCCTTATTTCGAATATTACGAAGATAAACTCAAGAAAATATATGCAGAACAGATTATTTCTCTAAAAGAATTTAATCTCAAAGCTTTAGGTATTATTCTTGATATTCTGAAGACCGAAAAAAAGTATGAACTGACCAATGAATATTTCAAAAATCCGGAAGCAGAAGATTACAGGGGAAAATTCTCAGCAAAATCCGAATCTCCATACGAGTTTGAAGAATACTATCAAAGTTTTTCAGACAAGTACGGATTTATAAAAGATTTATCTATTCTGGATTTACTTTGTAACATAGGGCCGGAAAGTTTGACATATATCAAAAATACAAAACTCAATTAATACCCACGAAACTCTACAAACGAGATTTTCTTTAATTAAAATAATGATTTAATATGAAAAAATTATTGATAGCGGCAGCTTTTTTATATGCAGGATTTGGATTGATTCATGCGCAGACAGCTTCTCCGCAGGAAGACAAAGACCAAAAAACCTGGTATCATAAAAATTATGCAACTACAAAAGTTTATGGAGTTAATACAGAAAATGCTTACAAATTTTTAGAATCCAAAGGTCTAAAACCAAAGACAGTAGTGGTTGGAGTCTTGGATAGCGGAGTGGAAGTGGATCACCCGGGATTGATTAAAAATATTTGGACAAACCCGAACGAAATCCCAAATAACGGGAAGGATGACGACGGAAACGGATACATCGATGATGTTCACGGCTGGAATTTCTTAGGTGGTAAAAACGGCGATATTGATGTTGATAATATGGAAGTAACAAGAGTCGTTAAAAAATATCAGCCAATTTTCGAAGGAGATGATTCTGCTAAGAATAAGGAAAATCAGTCTAAGATGCCGGACGATTTTGCGATGTATATGAAATCCAAAGAGATTTTTAACAAAAAAAGTCAAGAGGCAAAACAAAATCTTCAGATGTACACGATGATTAACAATTCTATTCCGGATATGGTGAAATTGTTAGGAGACAAAACATTGACAAAAGAAAATCTTGCAACGATAAAACCTTCTACTCAACAAGAAGCTATGGCAATGCAAGTTTTAGCTCAAGTTGTCAATGACCCTCAGATTGCAGGAAAACCGGCATCTGAAGTGAAAACTTATATGGAAGGGCAGATGAAGGAAGCTTTGGATTATTTCACGCCACAGGTTGAAAAAGGGTATAATCTTGATTTTGATCCGAGAAAAGAAATAGTTGGAGATAATTATGATGATTATTCTGAGAAAACCTATGGGAACAATCATTATGAAGGTCCAGATGCAAAACACGGAACCCACGTTGCCGGGATTATTGCTGGTTTGGCAAATGGTTCTGAACCTCAATATGGTGTAGCTTCCAAAGTTGCTAAGATTATGACAGTAAGAGCAGTTCCGGACGGAGATGAAAGAGATAAAGACGTTGCAAATGCAATTCGTTACGCTGTGGATAATGGTGCGAAAATCCTTAATATGAGTTTTGGAAAACCTGTCTCTCCGGGTAAAAATGTAGTTTGGGATGCATTCAAATATGCAGAAAGTAAAGGAGTTCTTTTAGTAAAAGCTGCGGGTAACGAGAACGAAGATATTGCAGAACATCAATATTTTCCAACGAATTTCAAGTCTACTTCAGACGAGAAACCTTTCATCAATAATATGATTGTAGTTGGCTCAAATACAAATGATGTAAATGCGCTGAAATCAAGTTTCTCTAACTATGATGAAAAAATGGTGGATGTCTTTGCGCCAGGTTCAGAAATCTATTCAACAGTTCCGGATGGAAAATACGAATATCTTCAGGGGACATCTATGGCTTCCCCGGTTGTAGCCGGTTCTGCTGCAGTTCTTTTGGCTTATATGCCAAATCTGAAACCAGAACAGATCATCGAATCTCTTGTTAAAACGACAAATGTAAACACAACCAATGGGTTCGACAAATTATCAAGATCAAATGGTGTGATAGATGTTGCAAAAGCTGCAGAATATGCTTACAAGAATTTTTATAAAGCTGAAGCGCCTTCAAAATCTGTGAAAAATCCGATTAAGAAAAAAACACATAAAGCAATAGATAAAAGCAAGTTATAAAATCAATATTTAAAATAAAGAATCTGGGAATGTCTCAGATTTTTTATTTTTTATCCTTTGGCATAATTTTTTATAATAACTTAGCAGTAAATATAAAACTATGAGAAAATTAATTTTAGGAATAATTGGAGGTGCATTGATTGCAACATCTTGTTCTTCCACAAAAAATGCTTCTTCTGATGGAGCAGTAAGTGCAGGTCAAGCTCAGACAGTACGTTCTGAAGTTATGAAACTAAAAGGAGAATGGACTATCTCTGATGTTGACTATAACAAGTCTTTCAAAATAAAACCTTTTGACGAAGGTGCGGATATTAATTGTTTTGTTGGTAGTGCCTGGAAATTAGTCCCGAATAATTATACTGGAACATATTCTCTGAACGGAGGAGGAGATTGCCCAATGAAAACACAAGCTATTACTTTCAGCGTTGATAAATATAGCAATGTATCGATCAAAAAAGTTGGCGAGGGAGAAAAAGCAAAACATGTTTCTGCCGGATATATGCTGAAACTTGAAAATCCAACTGAGAACAGTTTCACATTGGTTCAGTCTGTGAATGCGGATGGCTCGCCAATGGATGTACGTTATAACTTTGTAAGAACTGCTAAATAATCAATTAAAATACATATAATGAAAATCACTAAATTAAACATAGCTGCATTTTTTATCTCAGCTTCACTTTTATTAACAAGTTGCGAAGCTGTTCAAAATGCTAATAATACACAAAAAGGTGCTGCAATTGGTACTGCTGCTGGTGCTGTTCTTGGAGGGATCTTAGGGAATAATCTTGGGAAAGGTGGTAATGCACCTCTTGGAGCTGTCCTAGGTGGAGTTGTTGGTGGAGTTGCTGGTGGAGTTATTGGTAACAAAATGGATAAACAAGCCAAAGAAATTAAAGAAGTTCTACCAGGAGCAGATGTTGAAAGAGTAGGAGAAGGTATCAAAGTTACTCTTCATGAGAATACGGTTAACTTTGATTTTAATTCATCAAACTTGACATCGTTAGCTAAGTCTAATCTTGATAAGTTGGTAACAGTTCTTAAAAATAACCCGGATACCAATATTAACATTTATGGACATACAGACAGTATTGGTAGCGATGCTGTTAATTTGAAAATATCAGGACAGAGAGCAGCCGCTGTAAAAAGTTATTTTGTAGCAAATGGAATTTCTTCTTCCAGGTTATTCACAGAAGGATTAGGAAAATCAAGCCCGGTTGCTAGTAACGATACTGATGCAGGAAGAGCACAAAATAGACGTGTAGAATTTGCAATTACAGCAAATGAAAAAATGATTAACGATGCAAAAACAAATTAATGTTCATTAATTTACCAATAAATCATAAACCGCAATTTGCGGTTTTTTTATTTTAATGCTACTTTTGTATATTATTGAACAATTGATGAAAAACTATTTAAAATTAATAAGAGTAGAGCAATGGGTTAAGAACTTATTCGTATTTGCTCCATTATTTTTTTCAGGTAAGATTACCAATTCGCATTTATTCTACGAAAGTATTTTTGCATTCTTAGTTTTCTCTTTTACAGCGAGTTCTATTTATATTATCAATGATTATTTTGATATAGAATCGGATAAAAAACATCCGGAAAAGAAAAATCGTCCTTTAGCCAGTGGAGCTGTTTCCAAAACCAGTGCGAAGGTTTTATTTTCATTTTTAATATTATTGTCAATATCATCAGTTTTCATAGGGAATTATATTTTTCACACCAATTTTTGGAAATTTGGAGTGATTATCGCTTTTTACTTTGTGATGAATCTTTTCTATACATTTAAACTGAAACAGGTAGCAATTGTTGATATTTGTATCATTGCGATAGGTTTTGTTTTAAGAGTATTGGCAGGTGGTTATGTGACAGGAGTTATTGTTACCAATTGGGCAATTTTATTGACTTTTGTTTTAGCATTAGTTCTGGCAATAGGAAAGAGACGAGGGGAATTAATCAATGCTCAGATTTCCGGTAAGACAAGAAAAGCTTTGGACGGTTACAATGTTCAGTTTGCTGATATTGCTTTGTCAATCAGTTGTACTTTGGCGATTATTTGCTATCTGATGTTTACTTTGTCTCCGGAAGTTCAGGCGAGATTTCATCCGAGAGTTTTTTATACAGTGATTTTTGTAGTATTTGCATTTCTAAGATACCTACAGCAAACATTGGTTTATAATAAGACCGAATCGCCGACTAAAATCGTTTACAAAGACAGATATATACAAGTCACAATTATCCTCTGGGTAATCGTTTTTCTTTTACAAATCTATTTTAAAAAATAACAGATGAAACCGAATTTTGTAAAAAAAGTTACCAATTGGGGAAATTTCCCGATTGTAGAAAAAGAAATGAAGTCCGATGATTCTGTTTCTAAAATTAAACAATTTGTAAAAGAAAATAATGAAGTGATTGCAAGAGGAAACGGTCGTTGTTACGGCGATGCTTCTCTGGGTGAACATATCTTCTCTACAAAAAGACTTAATAAATTCATTTCTTTTGACAGACTCAATGGAATCATCGAATGTGAATCTGGTGTTCTTTTATCTGAAGTATTAGAGGTTTCGGTTCCGCAAGGTTACTTTCTTTATGTGACACCAGGAACCAAATTTGTTTCAATTGGAGGCGCAATTGCTTCCGATGTTCACGGGAAAAACCATCATGCTGAAGGCTGCTTTTCAGAATATGTAACTGAGTTCAAATTACTGAATGAAAACTCGGAAGTCATTACTTGTTCCCGCGAAGAAAATCAGGATAAATTCTGGGCTACAATTGGCGGAATGGGTTTAACAGGAATTATTCTGTCAGCAAAATTTAAACTGAAAAATATAGAATCAGCTTATATCCGACAGGAAAGTATCAAAGCTGAGAATCTTGATGAGGTTTTCAAATTATTTGATGAAAGCGAGGATTGGACTTACAATGTGGCTTGGATTGATTGTTTTCAAAAAGGAAAGAACCTGGGGCGTTCTATTTTAATGAGAGGTGAACACGCTTTGAAAGCAGAACTACCGTCAAATCTTCAGAAAAAATCATTGAAATTAAAAGAAAAATTCAAACCGACAATTCCTTTCTATTTTCCGGGATTTGTTTTGAATGCTTTGACAATCAAGATTTTCAATTTCCTTTATTACAATAAGCAGACAAAGAAACAACTTAATAATTTTATCGATTATGAAACTTTTTTCTATCCTTTGGATGTCATAAATGATTGGAACAAAATCTACGGTAAAAGTGGATTCATCCAGTATCAAATGGTAATCCCGAAAGAAAACGGAAAAGAAGGAATGAGACAAATTCTAGAAGCCATTGCAAAAAGTGGAAATGGTTCTTTCTTAGCTGTTCTAAAATTATTCGGAAAAGATAATCCATTAGCTTATAACTCATTTCCTAAAGAAGGTTATACATTAGCTCTAGATTTTAAAGTCAATAAAGGATTGAAAAAACTGGTTGACCAACTGGATGCAATTGTTGAAAATTTCGGAGGCAGAATTTATTTAACCAAAGATAGTATGAGTAAGTCTTCTCTGACTAATTATCTTCAAAATGTAGATTCTCCGAAGTTTGTATCGCTTCAACATAAAAGAATATTGAGCAGAGGTAATTAAATCCTAATTGTATATTCTTTGTTTATAAACTTTATATAAGCGTTAGCGCCTTTGTGAACATTATAAAGAATTAATTAAAGACATTGTGTTCTTTGTGTTCAAAAATAATTATTGATAAAAACTAAAACTTTGCGCAACTTGCGTTTAATGAAATGATAATATTAGGTTCCAATTCCGAAGTTGCACAAGCATTTGTAGAAGAATGTTTAGCTAAAGGAGAAAAATTTCCTGTAATTTATTTATTAAGTTCCAATCCTGAAACAACAGAAAAATTTGCAGGTCATATCAACGTGAAGTTTCTCCAATATTCTGAGATTATTCCTTTGGATTTGATGAAAGATATCGATTATAAAACTTTGGAAAATATCAATTCAGACTTGTTATTTTGTGCTTCGGGTTATCTGGGGTTAGGAACAGAAGAAGGGCTTTATGACGAAGAAAATACGGCTCGAATCATTGATATTAATTACGCAAAATTAATTCCTGTACTTAATTTCTTCGCCAAAAAAATGGAATCCAAAAGAACTGGAACCATGATTGTGTTGTCATCTGTTGCTGGCGAAAGAGGAAGACAGAGCAATTTCATCTATGGAAGTGCGAAAGCAGGATTGACAGCTTATTTAAGTGGGCTTAGAAATTATTTATTCGATAAAAAAGTTCAGGTTTTAACCGTAAAACCCGGTTTTATGGATACCAAAATGACGGAAGGTTTACCTCTGAATCCGGCTTTGACTGCAACTCCTAAAAAAGCGGCTGAAGGAATTTATAAAGCTTATAAAAATAGAAAAGACGTTGCATACGTTTTACCAATTTGGGCAATTATTATGATGATAATCAGAAATATACCTGAGTTTATTTTTAAAAAACTGAAACTATAATTGATGATTGATAGATGATAATAGATTGAAGTTCTATTAAAGAATGATGCAAATAATCATTTATCATTCATAATTTATCACTTATGAAGAAATTATATCTATTCGACTTCGACGGAACTTTAACTTACAAAGACACAATGTTTATGTTTTTGAAGTTTTATGACCCTGCAAAATATTCGGTTCAGTTCTTAAAGCACGTTCCGCTTTTTATCTTATTAAAATTAAAATTAGCGGACGCAGAATCTGTCAAGAAAAGTTTGATTTCATCAATTCTAAAAGGTAAATCAAGACATCAAATCGAAAAAAAAGCTCAACAGTTCTTTGAAGAAAACTATCCAAGTTTATTCAGGGAGAACGCTTTGGATTTCATTAATAATATAGATAGAACTCATACAGAATCTTATATTGTTTCAGCTTCCCTGGATATTTGGGTAAAACCATTTGCTGAGAAATTCAATATGACTTTGCTTTCTACGCAGGCAGAATTCAAAGATGATATTTTCACAGGAAAATTCGTTGGGAAAAACTGTAATAAAGAAGAAAAAGTCAACCGAATAAAACAAGAGATTGGCGATAAGAAATTTGATAAAATCATTGCTTTTGGAGACACTTCCGGAGATAAGGCGATGTTCAAATTTGCTAATGAATCACATTATCGATTTTTTCACTAATTTAGTACCTTTAAAATCCGAACCAATTTTTCGGCTTCAAATCTAATTAAAAATGGAAAGAATTTATCTAGACAATGCAGCAACTACACCTCTGGACGATGAGGTGATAGACTGTATGGTGAATGTTTTAAGATTCAATTACGGCAATCCGTCATCCACGCATAGCTTGGGACAGGAAGCCAAGACCATTTTGGAAGAAGTAAGGCGGAAGATTGCAGATTCTTTGAAAGTTACTCCGGGAGAAATTGTTTTCACATCTTGTGGAACCGAATCCAACAATATGATTATTAAATCCGCTGTGAATTATCTTGGGGTTGAAAGAATCATCACTTCAGCTTTAGAACACAAATGTGTGGCTGAAACCTGCCTTGAAATGAAAAAATTGAAAGGTGTGGAGTTGGTTTATTTAAGACCAGATTCCAACGGAGATTTTGATTTGAATAAATTAGAGGAGTTACTAAAAAACTCAGAAAAGAAAACTCTTGTAACATTGATGCACGCCAACAACGAAATCGGGAATATCCTTGATATAGAGAAAGTAGCACATCTTTGTAAAGAAAATAATACACTTTTCCATTCCGATACAGTTCAGACAATGGCACATTTGGATTTGGATTTTTCTAAAATTCCATTAGATTTTGCATCTTGCAGTGCACACAAATTTCACGGGCCAAAAGGAGCAGGATTTGCTTTCGTAAGAAAATCATCTGGTTTGAAAGGAATTATAACGGGCGGACCACAAGAAAGAAGCTTGAGAGCCGGAACTGAAAATGTAACCGGAATTGCAGGTCTTGGAAAAGCTTGGGAGATTTCTCAGGTAAAATTAGAAGATTATAAAAACCACATTCTAGATATCAAGCATTACGCAATTCAGCAATTGAAAGAGAAAATATCAGGAATTAAATTTAATGGAAGAAGTGCAGAAGACAGTAGTTTATACACAGTCCTGAATTTGTTACTTCCTTATAAAAACCCTTTGATTGGGTTACAATTGGATATGAAAGGGATTGCCATTTCTCAAGGAAGTGCATGTAGTTCCGGAGCTTCGAAGCCTTCTATGGTTCTGATGTCGGTTTTATCTGAAGATGATTTGGATAATTGTACACCAGTTCGTGTGTCATTCAGTCATTTTACGAAAAAGTCTGATATTGATGCATTTGTGAATGCTTTGGAAGAGATAGGAAAACAATTCGTTATAGAAAAAGCTGATAGTTTACATAGATAATCAACAGAATAAATACAATATAAAAGTTGTAAATTTGTTTAATAAAAACAATTAAGAATAAGAAATCATGGCAGTAGAAATTACAGATCAATCCTTTCAGGAAACAGTATTAAATTCAGATAAACCGGTTTTAGTTGACTTTTGGGCAGCTTGGTGTGGACCTTGTAGAATGCTAGGACCAATCATAGAAGAAGTGGCAACTGACTTTGAAGGTAAAGCTTTGGTAGGTAAAGTAGATGTTGATAACAATCAGCAGATTTCTGTGGATTATGGAATCAGAAATATTCCTACCGTTTTAATTTTTAAGGACGGAGAAGTTGTAGATAAAATTGTAGGTGTAGCACCAAAAGAAGTAATCGCTGAGAAGCTGAATGCTTACTTATAAGAAATTAATATAATTGAAAATGAACGCTTTTCTAGTTGAAAGGCGTTTTTTTTATTTAAAAATTTGGAGATGTAAATTATTGTTGTATTTTTGCAACCACAATAACGAAGGGTAATAACCCTGAGTTATGGCAAAAGATCCGGTAGTTCAGCTGGTTAGAATGCCGCCCTGTCACGGCGGAGGTCGCGGGTTCGAGTCCCGTCCGGATCGCAAAAGTTTATCAATTACTTTTCAAAAAATTGATCCGGTAGTTCAGCTGGTTAGAATGCCGCCCTGTCACGGCGGAGGTCGCG
>QFQW01000101.1 GCA_003248755.1 Chryseobacterium sp.
TCCGCTCAAGCCGGGCTGCGATTGATTCGTTGGAGAGAACCCGAAGGGTTCAATATGAATAGCCGTAGGTGAAACCTATGGATGAAAAAACAGATTTTCAAAAAATATGCAAATAAAATGAGCATCTATAAAGAATTAAAACGAGAATGTTACGAAGCCAATATGCAGCTCGATGCATTGAAGCTGGTCGTTTACACATTCGGGAACGTGAGCGCCGTTGACCGTGACAAAGGAATATTTGCTATCAAACCGAGCGGTGTTCCTTACGAATTACTGAAACCGGAAGACATCGTAATTTTAGATTACGATGCCAATGTGGTGGAAGGAAATTTAAGACCATCTTCCGATACCAAAACCCACGCTTATCTTTATAAAAACTGGAAAAACATCGGCGGAATCTCACATACACACGCCATCTATTCCGTAGCTTGGGCACAGGCGCAATTAGATATTCCAATTTTTGGAACGACACATGCAGACCATCTAACAACAGATATTCCCTGCGCACCGCCGATGCGAGACGATTTAATCGAAGGAAACTACGAATACAACACCGGAATCCAGATTCTGGATTGCTTTAAAGAAAAGAACTTGTCTTACGAAGAAGTGGAAATGGTACTCATCGGAAATCACGGACCATTCACCTGGGGAAAAAATGCTGAAAAAGCCGTTTACAATAGCAAAGTCCTCGAAACCATCGCCGAGATGGCTTATCTCACAAGACAAATTAATCCGAACGCACCTCGTTTGAAAGATTCATTAATCAAAAAACATTATGAACGAAAACACGGCAAAAATGCCTATTACGGACAGTAGTTTGGCTTCTGGCGAATGGCTTTTAGCTTTTTGCAATTGTCATCGTTCAATAGAAGACTACGAACCCGAAGGGTTCAACATCAGTAGCCGTAGGTGAAACCTATGGAAAAAAATAAAAATCAATTATCAATCATAAATCATCATTTATAAAATATGTTAACACCTCTCAATACGAAAGAAATCTGGTTCATAACGGGAAGCCAGCATTTATACGGCCCTGAAACATTAGCGCAGGTTGCAGAACATTCAGCAAAAATAGTGGAAGCATTCAATGCTTCATCACAAATTCCTGTAAAAGTCGTTCTAAAGCCAACCGTAAAAACAACAGAAGAAATTTTTGAAACACTTACAGCTGCCAACTTTGCAAAAGATTGTATCGGAATCGTAACCTGGATGCACACGTTTTCACCCGCAAAAATGTGGATTCGTGGACTGACCGCTTTGCAAAAACCAATGTTGCATCTTCATACGCAATTCAACCAGGATATTCCTTGGTCTACGATGGATATGGACTTTATGAACCTGAATCAGGCTGCGCATGGCGACAGGGAATTCGGATTTATGGTAAGCCGTCTTCGCAAAAACAGAAAAGTGGTCGTAGGACATTGGGCTGAAGAAAGAGTTCAGAAACAGATTGGAAAATGGAGTAGAGTTGCCGCAGGTTGGGATGATTGGCAAGGTGCGAAGTTCGCCCGTTTTGGTGACAATATGAGATTTGTAGCCGTTACCGACGGAGATAAAGTAGAAGCGGAAACCAAATTCGGATTTTCAGTCAATACTTGGGGAATCGGAGATTTGGTAAGCGTTGTCAATTCCATTGGCGATGGTGAAATCAAAACCTTAATTGAAGAATATGAAGCCTCATACAAAATGGAAGAATCTCTTCTTGCCGGAGGTTCAAACAGAAAATCTCTGGAAGTTGCTGCAAGAATTGAATTAGGTTTGGAAAAATTCCTAAAAGACGGAAATTTCAAAGGTTTTTCCGATACTTTTGAAGACCTTCACGGCTTGGAACAACTGCCTGGAATTGCCGTTCAAAGGTTGATGGAAAAAGGCTACGGTTTCGCTGGAGAAGGTGATTGGAAAACTGCCGCTTTGGTTCGTGCAATGAAAACAATGGGACAAGGTCTTGAAGGCGGAAATGCCTTTATGGAAGATTACACTTATCATTTAAACCCTTCAAATCCTTCGATTTTAGGTTCGCATATGCTGGAAGTTGACCCTGTTTTGGCGATTGACAAACCATCTTGTGAAATTCATCCATTGGGAATTGGCGGAAAAGCTGACCCGGTTCGTCTGGTTTTCAATTCGAGAGGAAATATCGATTCTTTAAATGCCGCTTTGATGGATTTTGGAAATCATTTCAGACTGTTAATCAATAAAACAAAAGCATTGGAAATCACCGAAGAATTGCCAAAACTTCCGGTTGCGAGAGTCCTTTGGAAACCGCTTCCTGACCTGTACACTGCGGCTGAAGCCTGGATTTTGGCAGGTGGAGCGCATCACACGTGTTACAGTGAGAACATCAGCGTGGAACAATTGGAAGATTTTGCGGAGATTGCAGGTATCGAATCGCTTGTTATTGATGAAGATACGAAAATCCGTGATTTTAAGAATACACTTCGCTGGAATGAAATATATTATCGTTAAACTTGCAAAACTTCTAAAAAATGAGAAAAACAAGTATCAACCTGATAATTCTTTTTGCCGTTTTATGTATTTTCGGGTGCAATAAAAAAGAAAATCAATCAAAAACTCAACCGGAAACAATGGAAAACATACAGGTTTCAGATTATGGAGTCACATCAAAAGGCGATTCCATCAAAAAATATACTTTGACCAACAAAAACGGGATGAAGTTGGAAGTCATTAACTTCGGTGGAATTATCACTTCACTTACTGCTCCCGATAAAAACGGAAAATACGAAGATGTCGTTTTAGGATTTACAAAGCCTGAAGATTATTTTAATGGAAATCCTTACTATTTTGGAGCATTGATTGGCCGTTACGGAAACAGAATTGCCAATGCCAAATTCACTTTGGAAGGTAAAACCTATGACATCGATAAAAACGACGGACCAAACAGTCTTCACGGCGGAAAAGAAGGGTTTCATACCAAATTCTGGAATATTGAACCGGTGAAAGATGCCAAATTTCCGACTTTGAAACTGACTTATACAAGCGCAGACGGTGAAGAAGGTTATCCGGGAAAATTAACGACAACCGTTTTGTATACTTTGACAGATGATAATGCTTTGGAAATTTCTTACGAAGCGGAAACCGATAAACCGACTGTGGTGAATTTGACTCAGCATTCGTATTTCAATCTTTCAGGGAATTTCTCAAAAACTATTCTTGACCACGAATTGCAGATTAATGCGGATAAATTTACACCAGTTAATGAAACTCTAATTCCTACGGGTGAGCAAAAAGTGGTGAAAGGAAGTGTATTCGATTTCACAGCTTCAAAAGCAATTGGAAAAGATATCAATGCAGATGACGACCAACTAAAAAAAGGAAAAGGTTACGACCACAACTGGATTCTGAACGGAAGCGGATTGAGAAGCATTGCCAAAGTTTACCACCCGGAATCGGGGAGAGTAATGGAAGTTTTGACCGATGAACCGGGCGTTCAATTCTATTCAGGAAACTTTTTGGATGGAAAATTTGATACCAAAACCGGTGGGAAAAATGAATTCAGAACAGGTTTTTGCTTGGAAACCCAGCATTTTCCGGATTCTCCAAACCAGGCTTCTTTCCCTTCTACAGAACTAAAGCCGGGACAAAAATACCAGTCGAAAACAATTTACAAATTCTCAGTTAAACAATAAAGTATGGGAAATTTAGCAACTATTGATATCATCATATTTCTGATTTATTTTGTGGTGGTAGCCGGTTACGGAATCTGGATTTATAACAAAAAAAAATCTGCAGCAACAGGCAGTAAAGATTATTTCCTGGCGGAAGGTTCACTCACTTGGTGGGCGATTGGAGCAAGTTTAATTGCATCCAACATTTCGGCAGAGCAGTTCATCGGGATGTCCGGCGAAGGATTTTTCGTGGGTGTAGCGGTTGCAGCTTACGAATGGATTGCTGCATTGGCGCTCATCATTATTGCCATTTGGTTCATTCCGATTTATCTTAAAAACAAAATTTATACGATGCCGCAATTTTTGGAAACCCGTTACAACAAGTCGGTTTCCCTGATTATGGCAGTGTTCTGGCTATTTTTATATGTGATTGTCAATCTGACTTCCATTCTTTATTTAGGTGCCTTGGCAATTGATACGCTGTTGGGCGGAGGTCATCTTCATATCATTATGATTGGATTGCTTCTAATGGCATTATTAATCGGTCTTGGCGGTATGAAAGTAATCGGTTACACCGATGTAATTCAGGTGGCGGTTTTGATTATCGGAGGCTTTGCAACAGTTTATATGGCGCTTCAGATTGTTGACCAGAGAATCAACGGAGCGGCTGTAGGAAATGCTTTCGCAGGTTTCCAGACCTTGATGAATGAAGCTCCGCAACATTTCAAATTAATGCTTGAAAAACCGGTTAAAACAACGACAACTTTAGCAATGCCTGAAAATCTGGATGTTCAGAAATATGTGGTTCTTCCGGGATTGGCAATGTATTTTGCAGGACAGTGGATTGTTAATTTAAATTATTGGGGTTGTAACCAGTACATCACACAAAGAGCTTTGGGAGCTGATTTGAAAACAGCAAGAACCGGGATTTTATTCGCAGGATTCTTGAAATTATTTATGCCGATTATCGTTATGCTTCCGGGAATTGCAGCTTACGTTTTGTATACGAAGGGACATTTGCCTGGTTTTAATGGAGTAAAAGACGGAGCATATTCCGCAATATTAGGATTTTTGCCGGTTGGTCTGAAAGGTCTTGCTGTAGCGGCTTTGACGGCGGCAATTGTTGCTTCTTTGGCAGGGAAAGTAAACAGTATCTCAACGATTTTTACATTAGACATTTATAAAAAATATTTAAAGTCTGATGCAACGGAAATCCAAATGGTGAGAACCGGAAGATGGGCAATTATTATAGCAATGTTCGTTGCTTTGGCATTCACTTGGACCGATGCTTTGGGAATCGGTGGTGAAGGTGGTTTTACCTTTATTCAGAAATATACAGGATTTATCAGTCCGGGTGTTTTTGCGATGTTCCTTTTGGGAATGTTCTGGAAAAGAACAACCGGAACTGCAGCTTTGGTAGGCGTAATTTTAGGATTCGTTCTGGCGATTTTCTTCAACAGTTTTGCTGTGGAAATTTTCGGAAAAGAAACCTGGTTATACACAGCTTTCACTTATGAAAAACTGGAAAATGGCGTAGTTCATACGATTACCGAAATTCCGTTTTTGATTAATATGGGTTGGTCATTCTTTTTCACGATTGTTGTGATGATTCTTATCAGTCTTGCAGGACCGAAAGTGAACCCGAAAGCATTTGCAATCGATGCATCAATGTTCAAAGTAGACAACAGAACATTGGTTTTAATTGTTGTAACATTACTTTTACTGACTGCGCTTTATGTGAGATTCTGGTAAATTTAAAAATAATGAAATAAGACAGGATACCGGGAGGTGTCCTGTTTTTATTTAATTTTAATCCAAAATTTAGAAAGAATAAATGAATGATTTCAATGAATTGATACAACAACATTTCGGCCCGTTGGATTCTCAGGAACTGTCTGTCATTCAGTCTTATTTTAAGGAAGAACAATTAGGGAAAAATGAAATATTTACAAATTCCGGCGAGATTTGCAAAAAATTAAGCATCGTGAAATCCGGTATTCTGCGCGTTTTTGCTTTGTCGGAAGACGGCAGGGAAATTACGCAATGGCTTTCCAAAAAAGATTTTTTCGTGACCGATGTGATGGGGTTTTTCTTTAATCAACCCAATCGATGGACAATACAGGCTTTTACCGAAGTCGAGTTACTGACCATTTCCAAAACAGATTATTTAAAACTTTGTCAGGAATTCCCGAAGTGGATTCAAATAGAAAAACAATTTATCATCACATGTTTTGCAATGATGGAAGACCGCATTTTCTCCCATCTTTCGATGACGGCGGAAGAAAGGTACAATCAGTATTTTGAGCAGAATAAAGAGTTATTTCATCAGGTTCCGTTGCAATATATTGCTTCGGTTTTGGGAATGACGCCCGAAACATTCAGCAGAATCAGGAAACGACAGGCAGAAAGTTCTTGATTTTTGTCAAGAGAACATATTTTCAGTTGTCAGACATTTGTTACACAAATCTTAGACAATGAAAAATCTGTTACAGCTCGAAGAACTCGGACAATTTGGTTTTGCTATTTTCCTCTTTACTCAGTTAGAATTTCAATGGTGGCTTTTCCCGCTTTGCCTTTTGCTTCCCGATGTGTCGATGATTGGCTACTTAATCAATCCAAAAACAGGAGCCCGGCTCTACAATTTTTTTCATCACAAATTGCTTGCAATCGTTGTTTTGATTCTCGGATTTTGGCTGAAAATCCCGGTTATGGAATTTATAGGAATTATTTTATTTGCGCATTCTGCGATGGATAGGATTTTTGGATATGGACTGAAGTTTCACGACGATTTTAAACATACACATCTTGGTTGGATGAGCGGAAAAGAATAAATTGCTAGGCACAGTTTATTTTTGGATAAAAAATAAATTTTTAATTGATTTACAAAAGGATATGTTTCCCGATTGTTTATATTTGATAAGGAAAATTCTAAGCAACCAAAATTGAAAAAATACTTCCTTTTTATTGATACAGAAACCACCGGAATCCCAAAACGGTGGAATCTTCCTTATTCTGAAATTACAAATTGGCCTTCTGCAGTTCAGATTTCTTGGCTGATTTTTGATGAGAATAAAAATTGTATTAAAAAAGAGAATGATTATGTGGATGAAAATGATTTGAAAATCAGTTCAGAATCATTTAAAATTCACGGTATTTCTAAGGATTTTTTAAAGAAAAATGGGCAGTCCAGAAAATCGGTTTTACTACAACTGTCCGAGGATATCAAAACTTATAATCCCTTAATTATAGGACATTTTACAGAATTTGATATTCATACGCTGAGTTCCGATTTTTATCGGGCAGGTTTGAAAAATCCTTTTCAGCAAAGTCATTTTTTTTGTACAATGCTCAAAAGCAGAGATTATGTTAATCGACCTGAAATTGATTGCTTACGATTGCCCCAACTTTCCGAATATCTTTTTGATGAATCGATGGAACGTTGCCACGATGCAATGATAGACGCAGAAATGACAGCGAAATGTTTTTTCGAAATTGAAAAACGTGGAGAATTATCCGAAACCGAAATCCAAAAAATTCATCAGGAAATCGAATCCAAACTTATGTTTTTTTTCGAAAAATTAAAGTAGCATTTATGAACAAAAAAATGGTCTCACTTTTAAAATCGACAAAACCTTTCAACCTCTTGCCAGAAACTGTTCTTGAAGAAATTTCTGAATCTTTTACCCAAACCGAGTTTTCCAAAGATACGTTGGTTTATCGCCAGGAAGTGACGGAAATGACAGGTGTAGACATTATTGAATCCGGAGAATACGAAACATTTTTTTTCGATGCAGCTGAAAACAGGAGATGTATTTCTATACGCCATTCGCCTTATTGTTTTGGGGGAATATCTGTGGTTCTGAACAGAGTACGTGCATTGAAATCGGTGATTGCCAAAAAGGGAACTGTTGTTTATACATTACCGAAAAAGGAATTCTATGAGTTGTGTAACGCGTATGAAGACTTTTTCCATTATTTTACATCAGATTTCGGCAAAAAAATGCTGGATGAGGAATTTTCTCATTTCGTAAAAACGCCTGCAACGTTTGAAGAAAGTTATTTTGCAGCCGACCAGCTTTATTCCAGAAAAATAAAAGGAATTACCTATAAAAGTATCGTTTCCTGCGAAGAAAATACTCCTGTTTTTGAAGCGGCCCAAATAATGGCAACTCATAAAGTAAGCTGCATCTTTGTGAAAAAATCAGCAAGTGAGGATATTATCGGCTATGCGACAGATATTACCTTGCGGGATAATGTTATCGCCCGCTGCCTGGATTCCAGAATTGCAATTTCTGAGGTGATGGATAATCCCATTGTAAGTATTTCCAGCGACGCCTATCTCTATGAAGCAGTTCTGATGATGTTTAAAACCAAATCAAGATATCTTCTCGTAAAAGATAATGGCGAGTATGTAGGTTTTCTGAGCAGAAATCGCTTGTTGAGCGAGCAGGGACAGAGTCCGCTTGTTTTTATCCAATCGGTAAAACAGGCCGAAAGTGTAGAAGAACTTAGAAAAAAATGGAAACAGGTTCCGGATATTATTACTCAATTATTGGGAAGGGGAGTACACGGGGAGATTGCCAGCCAGGTCATCACTACGATTGCCGATACCATTACCGGAAAAGTGATTGAAAAAGTTATCAGGCAGATAGGAAAACCACCTGCAAAATTTGCGTTTATCGTGACCGGAAGCGAAGGCCGCAAAGAACAGACTCTAAGCACAGACCAGGACAACGGAATTATCTACGAGGATAAAGCCAACGAACATCGGGAAATGGTAAGGGAGTATTTTCTGGATTTTGCAAAAAGAGTTTCAGACGACCTTAATACGATTGGCTTTGAATACTGTAAAGGCGGTTTTATGGCGAGCAATCCGAAGTGGACCCATTCGCTTTCTCATTGGAAAAGAAATTATGCCCACTGGATTGAAGAATCTGTTCCCGAAAATGCAATGAAATTTTCAACATTTTTTGATTTCCGTTTTATTTATGGAGAAGAAAGTATTGTGAAAGAACTGAAAACCTTTATTAAGGAAAAATTGATTTCGCCCAATCAGCTGTTTTTTGTTCATATTGCCAAAAATGCTTTACAGTACGAACCACCTTTGACTTTCTTAAAAAAAATAAAAACCCAGACGATAGGAAAATCTGAAGTTTTTGATATTAAAACAGCGATGTCTCCAATTGTAGATTTGGTTCGTGTCTATGCATTGAAAAATCAGCTTGAAATAGAAAATACCGGCGAACGAATGAAAAAGCTGACGGAAATCGGAGTTTTCACACAACAGCAATACAACGAAATGCATCAATCTTACTATTATCTGATGGCACTTCGGCTAAAAAATCAGGCGAACCAGATTAATATTGATAAAAAGCATCCTGATAATTATATCGAAATCAGTAAACTTACCAAAATAGAGCGTGTTACTTTAATAGAAATCTTTAAAACCATTGCCAATTTCCAGCTGGGAATCAAAGTGAAATTTACAGGAAGTTTTTAAGTTTAAATCCGGAACATAAACCCTTCCGCAATTTTCCTATTGTATTTTTCTTCGTCAAAAGTGTAAAGAAAAGACCCTTTTTTGGACGAACTCATATCTTTCTCAGCGGTTTTTACCAGAACATCCAGCGCATTGATTTTGTTTGTGAAGTTTCTTTTGTCGTATTTTTCGTCAAAAATGGCCTCGTAAAGATTCTGCAAATCTTTCATCGTGAATTTTTTAGGCAAAAGCTCAAAACCGATTGGTCTTGTCGTGGCTCTTCTTCTCAATCTCAGAACAGCATCTTTTACCATATCATTATGGTCGAATATCAAATCTGGACGGTCTTTCAAATCAAACCATTTTGCACTGTATTTTTCATTGATTTGAATATCTTTTTCAATATTAATCAGTGCGTAATACGAAATCGACATAATTCTTGCCGTCGGTTCACGATGGATTTCTGTGTAAGAGTTGAGTTGCTCCAGATAAATATTCTCCAGTCCGGTAAGTGTATTCAAGACGCGGTGCGCCGCTTCATCGGATGTTTCTTCGTTTCCGATAAATCCACCCATCAATGACCATTCACCCATTTTTGGTTCAAAATTCCTTTGTACCAGAAGGATTTTGAGATTTTCGCCATCGAATCCGAAAATAATGCAGTCAACAGCTACCAAATGTCGTGGAAAGTGAGAATAGTCTTGTGTCATCGATTATAATTTCTTACAAAGTTAAAGCTTTTATCCTTTGATGTTATGGTTATATCATATAAATGTATTTAATACACTTTATTTTTAATTCTTCATGATTTCATGTGTTGAGTCAATGTTTTGGGAATGATATTATCTAATAATTCTTTCTTTCCGGTCACAAAACATATTAAATAGAGATGAATCCAATGTTAAAAATATGTTAAAATTCATTTTGTCTTTTATTTTAAATAGTAATAAAATCCTATTCGAAACTTGGTCTGAAAAAATACGATAAGGCATTGATATAATTTTCCATATATATGTTCAACCGTTCTACAACCTTTTTTTATACTAAGAAATTCATCATATCAGCCTGATTATCGTGTTTTTTGATAATCTTAATTTTTATGATAAGCCTGTTGTGTTTTTTTATTTTTCTCCAGACTTAAAAGTAAATATTTTTTTGATTTTATCTATTCATTCTGCAAAATTCTTTGCCATATAGATTCTTTCTTTTATTTTTAGAAATGTTGAATAGACATTTAATAATGAATAAAAAATCGCTGATATTATTTTTAGGTTTGAGCACGCTTGCTTTTGGACAGGTGAGCAAAACAGTCAGTTTTTTTCCGCTGAATAAGGTAGCTTTGTCAGAAAGTGTTTTCAGCAGGGCAATGCAGACGGATAAGAACTACATTATGTCGATGGATGCCGACCGCTTGCTGGCGCCATATCTGAAAGAAGCGGGACTTAATCCTAAAAAACCAAATTATCCAAACTGGGAAAACACAGGATTGGATGGTCACATCGGTGGGCATTATATTTCAGCATTGGCTTTGATGTATGCTTCTACAGGCGATACAAAAGTAAAACAACGCCTCGATTATATGATTGACGAGCTGGAACGTTGCCAGAATATTTCAGGTAACGGCTATCTTTCCGGCGTTCCGAACGGCAAAAAAATCTGGAAAGAAATCTCTGATGGAAATATTCGTGCATCCGCTTTTGGACTGAATGACCGTTGGGTTCCGTTATATAATATTCACAAAATATATTCGGGTTTGCGTGATGCCTATTGGTATGCAGACAGCGAAAAGGCAAAAAAAATGCTCATCATGCTTACCGATTGGATGGCAGATGAAGTTTCAGGACTTTCCGATAATCAGATTCAGGAGATGCTGAGAAGCGAACACGGAGGACTGAACGAGGTTTTTGCCGATGTTTACGACATTACCAAAAATAAAAAGTATCTCAAGCTTGCGCATCGTTTTTCACATCTGGCCATTTTAAATCCTTTGCTGATTCACGAAGATAAATTGACGGGAATTCATGCCAATACACAAATACCAAAAGTAATTGGCTTTAAAAGGATTGCCGATTTGGAACATAACAAAGAGTGGAACAGTGCGGCAGATTTTTTCTGGACTAATGTTACACAAAAACGTTCTGCAATTATCGGTGGAAACAGTGTCAGCGAACATTTCAATCCAACAAGCGATTTCAGCGGAATGATTAAAAGCATTGAAGGCCCCGAAACCTGCAATACGTACAATATGCTGAAACTTACCAAAGAACTTTTCGCTACAAACCCGAAATCTTCTTATCTCGATTATTACGAAAGAGCTTTGTACAATCATATTCTTTCCACGCAAAATCCTGACAAAGGCGGTTTTGTGTATTTTACACCGATGCGCCCCGGTCATTACAGGGTGTATTCCCAACCGGAAACCAGTTTCTGGTGTTGTGTAGGTTCGGGAATGGAAAACCATGCCAAATATGGAGAAATGATTTATGCGCATTCGGATAACGATTTGTATGTCAATCTTTTTATTCCGTCTGTTTTAAAATGGTCAGAGAAGAAGTTGATTTTGAGACAGGAAAATAATTTCCCACAAACACCTTCAACAAAATTAATTTTTGACCTTGCTCCAAAATCCGAAATTAATTTGAAATTAAGAGCTCCGGAATGGACGAATGCTTCACAGATAAGTGTTTTCATTAATTCAAAAAATATCAATATTCCTGTCGATTCCGAAGGTTATATCAATATCAGCAGAAAATGGAAAAAAGGCGATGTCATTGAAATGAAAATGCCGATGCATCTTTCCGCAGAACAGCTTCCTGACAATTCAGATTATTATGCGTTCAGATATGGACCTATTGTTTTGGCAGCAAAATATGGCAAAGAAAATCAGCAGGGATTGTTTGCCGATGACAGCCGTGGCGGGCATATTGCGCACGGACCACAAATTCCTCTGAATGAGATTCCGGCGATTTTAGGAACTCCTGCAACGGTTTTAAATCATTTGGAGCCTGTTAATCAAAAAGATTTAACATTTAAAATTAGCGGTCTTTATCCTCAGAATAAATTCAGTAATGGATTGGAACTTGTTCCGTTTTATCAGGTTCAGGAAGAGCGTTACATCATCTATTTTCCTCAGGCAACTCAGGATAAAATCGAAGTCATTCAGCAGAAAAAAGCCCAGGAAGAAGAAGCTGTCCGAAAACTGGATAATATCACGACAGATAAAATTCAGTTAGGCGAGCAACAGCCGGAATCCG
>QFQW01000102.1 GCA_003248755.1 Chryseobacterium sp.
ACAATGAAAGAACAGATGTTTCGACTGCACTGCGTTTCGCTCAACAGGACAGAGAAAGCACTTCAGGACAACAATACTGTCATCCTGAACGGAGTGAAACGGAGCCGAAGGATCTTTGTTATAGAGAAGAGAATAAGATAACCAACATATGTACAAAACAAAAGGAACACATAACTATTATGTATACATTCTTACAAACAAAAATAAGACAGTTCTGTACATAGGTGTTACAAACAGTTTGGTAGAGAGATTACAATGGCATAAAATTAAAGAAGCAACAGAGCTGCATTTTACTCATAAGTATAATTGCTATTATCTAGTCTATTATGAGCACTTCCAAGATGTAGATACAGCCATCCAAAGAGAAAAACAATTAAAAGGCTGGAGAAGAGAGAAAAAAGAGATATTAATAAACAATTTTAACCCCGAATGGAAATTTTTGAATGATGAGATATAAGATGTTTCGACTACACTGCGTTTCGCTCAACATGACAGAGAAAGCACTTCAGGACAACAATACTGTCATCCTGAGCGGAGTGTAACGGAGCCGAAGGATCTCTGCAATGAAAGAACAGATGTTTCGACTACACTGCGTTTCGCTCAACAGGACATATGGATCGTGAGCTTGATACTGTCATCCTTGAGTTTGATACTGTCATCCTGAGCTTGTCGAAGGATTTCACAGTAACAAAGAAGAAAGATGCTTCCTTCGTCAGCAGGACAGTTGCACAAGCTCAATATAACAATAGATAAAGAATTTAATAACAATAAAAAAACACAAATATGCCAATCTTACACAAAATCAAAGCTTATCTGTATGATAACCTTTTAACCAAAGACAATCCTAATGACTTCATAGCCCGCACGGTAAGCGAGCGATCGTTAAATGTAAAACAAATCTGCGAAGTGGCAGTCAGCCGTGGCGGTGCAGATGTAACGTCTGCCGCTATGGAGCATGCCACGGAGCTCTTCCTAAAAGAGATGGCATATCAGCTATGCGATGGCTACTCTGTAAACACTGGATATTTCACAGCAGGTACTCAGATCCGTGGGGTGTTCGACAGCCCAACTGAGACTTTCAACAGCCAGAAGCACAGCATCCTGTTCCAGTTCAACCAAGGAGAAAAGCTGAGGGCAGAGATACCTACTATTGAAATCAGCATCCTGGGTGTTGCAGATGCCGCATCTGTAATACTACAGGTGACGGATGTGAAAAGCGGTACCGTAAACGATCTATTGACACCAGGTCGCAACCTGAAGATTGCAGGAAACAAGATAAAAGTAGCCGGAGAGAATGCTGCCAATGGCATCTACTTCGTAAACACAACTACCAATGCCCGTACGCAGGTAGAAGCAAGTGATATGGTCATCAACAATCCATCAGAGTTGATTGTCATCATCCCGGATCTTACTGCTGGAACCTATGCGCTGGAGGTTGTGACACAGTTTGCCAGTAGCACCCTATTAAAAGAGCCAAGAACGGCAGTATTTGACAAGATTCTAACAGTAGAATGATTTTATTACATAATACCGTCTTCTCCGCTCGGAGAAGACGGTATTATTCGAACAGAGAAGCCAACCTTCTTCGGGCGGATAAAGCATACTTCTTCACAGGAACGAAAATACAGTTGCCAGATAATGGCAAATTAAAAAGCTTCGGCTTGTTTTTAAATTATTTAACTATTCAGAATACACAATGAAAAAAATAATTCTAACTACCATTTTTTTTACAGTCGTTGGTACTGTAAAATCGCAAATAGCCATAGGAAAGACTGGCATTACCAATACTTCGGTTTCTCTGGAGTTTACTGATGCTGAAAATAAAGGGATCATCTTACCTTACATAGAAAACAAATCCACTATCACAGAGAACGGTTCTATAATCTTTGATAATACAGACCATAAAGTGAAGTACCTGAAAGATAACAGCTGGTTTGACCTGTCTGTTGATACCACAGGAAAATCTGATGTCACCATCCAACAATCCAAAACCGAGCTTGCTACAGCTAAAACCGGTGTGGGCACAAATAGTGATACAGATCCTGTTAATGGTATATTGGTTTTGACAGATACTAACAAGGCGATGATCCTTCCCAGGGTCGCCAGTCCACATCTTAATATCATCAATCCGGCATCAGGCATGATGGTTTATGATACTACAAAAAAACAACTTGCAGTTTATAACGGCACTGTATGGTCTTTCTGGAAGCCATAATTGGTATTTGTTAATTATATTATGCTTATGATGTGTTAGCAGCAACAATGCGTTTTGACAATTTTTAATATAATAAATATATTGAAATTTTAACACGAATTATTAAATACTTACAGAGTTGTTTAACTAACACCTATTCAACATAATCATTTAATAATCAATAGACTATGTTTGCAAAAATCGATTTCCATTATAATAAAAACCGGCTTTTTTTAACACATAATTTCCGTATTCATTCTACGCTTCAATTGTATTTTATGATTTCTTATGATAATATTGTTATGTCCTAACAGATCTAAGGAACTGATTTTTAAAGCTTACAATAACAAAAAAATGAAAACACAAGTGATTAATACTTTAAGTTGGATTTCCTTTTTTCTAATCCAAGAGGAGATCCAGCTCTTTATTTTATCCTGACTTATATTTAAATTTTATTATCATACTATATAATACTTAAGGTTCAAATAAAAACCACCATCAACAAACAATAACAACTTGAAAACCAATCAATAATAACACAAATTATGTCAAAGCATGATGTAAAAGGTAAAGTTATCCTTATTGCCGGAGGCGGAAAAAACTTAGGAGGTCTGTTAAGTAGAAATCTTGCTGCTAAAGGAGCAAAATTAGCAATCCATTATAATAGCGAAAGTACAAAAGCGGATGCAGAAAAAACTTTGGCTGATGTAACAGCTTTGGGAGCAGAAGCATTTTTATTTCAAGGAGATCTAACTGATGTGAAAAACATTACAAAGTTATTTGATGAAACTGCAGCAAAATTTGGAGGGATTGACATTGCTATAAATACTGTTGGAAAAGTACTAAAAAAGCCTTTCGTTGACACTACCGAAGCTGAATATGACAGCATGAGTGACATCAATTCGAAAGTGGCTTACTTCTTCATCCAAGAAGCGGGAAAAAAACTGAATAATGAGGGTAAGATTTGTACAATAGTAACATCTCTACTTGCGGCTTATACAGGATTATATTCTACCTATGAAGGAATGAAAGCACCTGTAGAACATTTTACAAGAGCAGCATCAAAAGAATTTGGAGAAAGAGGTATCTCGGTAACGGCGGTTGCTCCCGGTCCAATGGACACTCCTTTTTTCTATGGACAAGAAGACGAAAATGCAGTTGCATACCACAAATCAGCCGCAGCATTAGGGGGATTAACTGATATTAAAGACATTGCTCCTTTGGTAGAGTTCTTAATCACAGAAGGATGGTGGATTACCGGACAAACCATTTTTGCTAATGGCGGCTACACTACCAGATAAATCTAAAGTTATAGTTTATAACGGGAAGGCAAACATACAAATTAACAAAAACGGCAATTCATTATCAATAATAGGATTGCCGTTTTTTTATTATAAAATTTAGAAAAATATGATAACAAAATAATTAACTCAATACTTACTTTAGTGGTGGTTTATATGGGAATCAAGCAGGGATATGTCATGGTCTTTAGGAAAACCAGAGATGACAGATCTGTTTGGCAAATAGGGGTTCAATAAAACAGCTGTGGTAATTAATGGTATTATTACTATCATTGCCGGAATTATGATACTTTTTCCCAAGACGTTTATATGGGGAAATTTTCTAATGGCTGCCGGAATTTTGATGATTATGTGCTTTCATCTTTTGGATAGAGATCTAAAAAATGTTTTGATAGAACTTCCGTTTCTATTACTAAACTTTATTATTATTTATCTGCAATATCCTTTAAAATTCAGTAATTAAAAAAAGGTCTTTTTTTAATTTTCGCCCCCTCCTTCTATTGTATTAATGGGAATAAACCATAATGCTAATGCTAGTTCATTATTTTAAAATAAATTCTCTAAAGAAATGGGGAAAATAAAAAAAGTCTTGACAATCAAATGATTATCAAGACTTTTAAGTACCCCAGACGGGACTTGAACCCGTACGTCCTTGCGGACACAGGATTTTAAGTCCTGCGTGTCTACCAATTCCACCACCAGGGCAAAGTAGAACTTGAGCGAAAAACGGGATTCGAACCCGCGACCCCAACCTTGGCAAGGTTGTGCTCTACCAGCTGAGCTATTTTCGCATAAAAAAAATTCCTAATCACTTAGAAATTTTTTAATTATTGTGCGGATGAAGGGACTCGAACCCCCACGCCTCACGGCACCAGATCCTAAGTCTGGCGTGGCTACCAATTACACCACATCCGCATTTTCTAAGAACTCCTTTTCTTTTGTTTTGGTGAGTGCAAATATATAACTCTTTTATATTCCCTCCAAAATAAAAACTATCTTTTTTTAAAGTTTTTTCATCTCTTGATTTTGGAATAACATCAATACTTTTTATTACCTTTACAGACTTAAAACATTTCGAGACATGGAATTAACAGGAACAATAAAGAAAATTTCTGATTTACAAACATTTGCAAGCGGATTTCAAAAGAAAGAACTGGTTCTTTTGACAGAAGAGCAATATCCGCAGCCTATTAATATTGAATTTTTATCAGAAAAAGTTGATCTGCTAAATACTTATAAAGTTGGAGATAAAGTAAAAGTTCATATCAATATCAGAGGGAGAGAATGGACAAGTCCACAGGGTGAAGTAAAATATTTCAATTCTATTACGGCTTGGAGAATGGAAAAAGACGGTTCTTCTGACTTCAACGAGCCAACTGAAGCATCCCCAAATCAAGGTCAATCTCCAGCAACTGAAAATAAGAATGTTTTCGCGGAAGATGAAGATGATGATTTGCCTTTCTAATTTATAGAATTTAATTAAAATAAACTTCCCTGTACATTCATTTGTGCAGGGATTTTTTTATAAATTCGGGGTCATTATAAATGATTATGGAAATCTTTAAAATCATTGAGCCAACAGTTGCAAAAGTTCCTGTTATTATCAGCGTTCCACACGCTGGAACTTACATTCCGGAAGATATAAAATCTAAGATGAACCCCGAAGTGTCAACCCTTTTGGACGATACAGACTGGTTCATTGATAAACTTTATGGTTTTGCAACTGAACTTGGGATTACAATTATTGTTGCTAACTACAGCAGATGGGTTGCTGACCTCAACAGAAATCCGGAAAACCAACCGCTTTATAATGATGGAAGAGTAATAACGGATGTTGTAACGATTACCGATTTCAATGGAAATAAAATCTATAATGATGATTATATTCCGAATCAAGAAGAAGTCTCCAGAAGAGTTGAACTGTATCACAAACCTTATCAAGAAAAACTGGCTGAGCTTTTAAGCAAAACGAAAAGTGAATTCGGGAAAGCATTATTGTTTGATGCGCACTCGATAAGGAAATCTGTTCCAGGAATTCGTTCTGAGTATTTTCCTGACCTGATTCTTGGTGATAATGATGAAACTTCGGCCCATCCGGAATTGATTAAAACAGCAGTCAATTCTTTACAAAACAATGGTTATGAATTTTCTCACAACTACCCTTTCAAAGGCGGATTTATTACCAGAAATTTTGGAAAACCAAGTGAGAATATCCACGCTTTGCAATTGGAAATGTGCAAGACCAATTATATGGATTCTTCGGAAACGATTTATGATGAAGGAAATGCAGAACGAATTCAAAAGGTTTTGAGGGAAACGTTGGTGAGTCTTATTGACACGATTAACAAAATATAAATTCTCACTGATTGAGCAGATTTTGCAGATTCTATGTTTGAAGATTGATTTTGAAACAGAGAATCGCTCGCAGCCCGACTTGAGCGAAAATCCTTTTTTGCTTAAACTAAAGTTCTATTTAAATTGGAAATGTTCTGCAAAAAAGATTGGGAGCGGAAGGCGGATTAGCTGCCCAAATAAATATAAAAGGCTTCGAGAACCTCAGCCTGACAACTAAAAACCAAACACTATCAACTATAAAATGTACACATTCAAAGGATTATTGACCGAGAACGGATGGCTTGAAAATGCTTTTGTAAAGCTGGATGAGTCCGGAAATATCTCCGAACTGAAAACCGTCGAAACACCCGAAGGCGAATTTGTGAACGGTTATGTTTTACCGGGATTTCAGAATGCGCATTCACACGCTTTCCAATATGCGATGTGCGGATTGGCAGAATATTTTGAAGGTTCGGAAGTTCCGGATGATTTCTGGAGCTGGCGCGATGCGATGTACAGAATTGCACTTTCATTATCGCCCGAACAAATGGAAGATGTTGCAGCGATGTTGTATGCAGAAATGCTGAGAAATGGTTATACATCGGTTGCGGAGTTCCATTATGTGCATCATGATAAAGATGGAAAAGCTTATCAAAATCTTTCGGAATTAGGAGAAAGATTGGTAGCAGCTGCGAAAAGAGCCGGGATCAGGATTACTTTGATTCCTATGTTTTATCAGAAAGGAAATTTCGGAACGGAACCTTACGATCTGCAGAGACGTTTTATTTCTAAAACTATTGAAGATTATTACAAATTACTTGAAGCTTCTAAAAAAACGATTCAGTTTTATGACAAGGCAAATCTGGCGGTCGGTTCGCATTCTTTGAGAGCGGTCGCCAAAGAGGATTTGATTGAATCTTCGTTGCTTTCCAAAGATTATCCGTTTCATATCCATATTGCAGAACAATTGAAAGAAATCAAAGATTGCATTGACTTCTACGGAAAAAGGCCTGCAGAATGGCTTTTGGAACATTGTGATGTGAATGAGAATTTCAATTTGATTCATTGTACGCATCTCGAAGATAACGAAATCGAAGGCATTGCAAAATCGGGTGCTAACATCGTTCTTTGTCCATCAACAGAAGGAAATTTGGGCGATGGAAGATTCCGATTCAAAGATTATCAGAATTTTGGCGGGAACTGGTCCATCGGTACGGACAGCCAGATTTGTGTGAATCCTTTGGAAGATTTGCGTTTGCTTGATTATGGTCAAAGAATTCATACACACAGACGAGATACTTTTTTCAAACCAAATTTAGGCGACAGCGGATTCAATGCTCTGAAAACAGCCTGGAAATCCGGACGGAAATCGATGGAATTCGAGAACGACAATTTCTTCAAAGTCGGAGAAAGTTTTGATGCGGTTGTGATTGATGCAAAAGCACCTTTGATTGAAACGTCTTCACTCAAAAATCTTTGTAACACAATTGTTTATTCATCGGATTCTTCACATCTTTTGGGAACTTTGGTTGCAGGAAAATGGATTGTGAAAAATGGGAAACATGAGAATTATGAAGATGTTAAACGAGGTTTTGTTAAGTCTATTAATGAAATCAAGATTAGATAAAACACACAGTTTGTCATTCTGAAAGCAACCCAACGTAGTGTTCGACGAAGTTAATCTCAACAGTTTAGATTCCTACGGAATGACAAAATACCTTTTTAATTATTATAATTTCATTCCTAAAAATGATTTGGTTAGACCCTGATGATATTTCTTTTCCCGACCCGGAACTTTATGACCCGGAAGATGGGTTGATGGCGATTGGCGGTGATTTGAGGCCAGAAAGACTTTGGTTTGCCTATCAATTAGGGTTATTTCCCTGGTATAATGAAGGTGAGGAAATCCTTTGGTGGTGTCCGGACCCAAGATTTGTGATGTTGCCTAATGAAATCAAAATTTCAAAATCGATGAGGAAAATTTTGAGAGATCAAGTTTTTGAATTCACGGAAAATGAATGTTTCGAAGACGTGATGAGAAACTGCAAAATAGCTGAAAGGAAAGGACAAGACGGAACCTGGATCAATGAAGAACTCATCGATTCGTTTGTAAAACTTCATCAATTCGGGAAAGCAAAAAGCTTTGAGGTCTGGCAAAACGGTGAATTGGTCGGAGGATTTTATGGAATCCTAGTCGGAAATGTTTTCTGTGGTGAAAGTATGTTCTCTAAAGCTTCCAATGCATCGAAAGCCGGATTTATCCATTTCACAACCAAATATCAAAATGAATGGGAACTGATCGACTGCCAGATCCATTCCGAACATTTGGAAAGTCTTGGTGCGAGGATGATTCCCAAAATCGATTATTTAAAACTATTAAAACAACAAAAATCTTGAATACTGAAAAACAAAAATGGGTTCTCCTGATAGCATTGTCTGTCATCTGGGGTTCCTCATTTATATTGATAAAAAAATCGCTGGAACATTTCAATCCTTATGAAGTGGGTGCGTTACGTGTCCTAATTTCCGGAATCGTCCTGATGCCTTACGCCATTTCTAAAATAAAAAAATTCCCGAAGAAACATACAATCTGGCTGATCATTGCAGCATTTACAGGAAGTTTCATCCCGATGTTCCTTTTTCCAATGGCAGAGACTGAAATCAGCAGTAGCATTGCGGGAATCATCAATTCTATGATGCCGATTTTCGTGATTATCGTCGGTTCATTGGTTTGGAAATTCTCTACAACAAAAAGACAACTGATCGGTGTCCTGATAAGTTTTGTTGGCGCCTGTATATTGGCTCTCGGAAGCGGAGAAAGTGGCGAGATCAAGATCTATCCGATCCTGTTATTAATTCTGGCAGTTCTACTCTATGCGATATGTACAACTACTATCAAATCCAAATTGTACGAAGTGCCGGCAATCCTGATGTCGGCTTACGTATTTTCATTCATCTTGTTTTTACCTTCATTGATTGCTTTGGTTTTTGCCGGATTTTTCAAAGATTTCAGTTTGAATCAAAGTACACTGGAAGGATTGGGCTTTGTTGCAATATTATCAATCTTCGGGACCGGATTGGCAATGATGATGAACTATAAATTATTGAGCATCTCTACTCCACTTTTCGCATCTACAGTCACTTTATTAATGCCAATCGTGGCAATCATCTGGGGAATTTTAGATGGAGAAAAACTGACAACTCAGCAATCTGTTGGTGCTTTAATAATCCTGGCAGGATTGATATTTTTGAGGAGTAAGCCTAAGACAGTTTAAATTAAATTATTCTTCAAGAGAATTTTTCGATAATATATACGTCTCCAGCATATGATCCGATAACTCATGAAGTTCTGCATTATTTTCGGGATTTTTTCCGTCAGCTGTAAAAAATTCTATCACTTTATTTTTTTTAGAATACCAAATTCCTTTGGTTGATTTGATTGTATCTGGACATGTTATTTTTTTAAAATTATCAACAAGTTTCATATCAATTGCAATCAATCTGTTTTTAGTATTATTACAATCTTCAGGGATATATTCTTTTCCATTCCAATACATACATTGTTTTGGAGCAACTTCTACATTCTCATAAATTTTATTTCCCACAAACAAACTTCCACAAAGTAAAGCCCCTATTATTCCATAACCGCTATGTTTGGTTATATAATCTGACAAATTAAAAGTTTGATTATTATCATTATTATTAAAAAGAGTAAAAATAAAACTAGAACCTTCCTTTGCAGAAAAAGATTGCTCATTATTGTCGATGCTTACTTTTATTGTAGTAGAATCATTAATTTTTTTTTCAAATGCAGAGTTCTTACAAAAATCGTCGTAATCTTTATATCCGACATATTTACTTAATTGATCCAAAGTAATTTCATCAATATAGCGATCTTTATTATTTTCAACAAGATCAGTGTAATAACGAATAAACATTTTTTCATTTTTCGCAAACCCAAATTTCTCTTCAAATAGAGAATTTATATAAGCAGCTCTTGGACTTTTCCCTTTTTTAGAAAGTTCATTTTTTGCTTGTTCAAAAGCCTTCTCAACTAGTATTTTCTTCTTTTCATACATATATTTTGCTTGAAGAATTAAATCCGTGTCCAAATTAGACAAAACCATGTCCTAAAATCTACGGTTTTCCGTAAAAAACCATATAAATATGTCCACTCTGTGTCCATCGCATGTCTGGGATACAACACTACTTTTATCTGAAATTTGTAATCAGAAATCAGTGATAAACAAAACATTACAAAAACAAAGTTACAAAACTGGTTTCAAAAAACAACCTGATAAAACGGAGGAAAATCTCTGGCTTGGGAAGCAGAAATCTCTCTTCCGTTTTTGAAGGTTCACTTCCCAAAAATTTAAGAAGCGCTTCTTTTTTCAAAACTGTGTAAACATGCTTGCGACCGGTGTCGCAGGGAAGAACACGAATGTCAATTTTTAAATTTTTAAAATCATGTTACAATTTCTTTTAATATTATTGGGATTAATTTCAAATCCTTCAAGTTCAAATAACAATACATCAAGCTGTGGAGGTGATGGAAATACAATCACAACGTCCGCGCCACAACCAAATCCGAATCCTGGAGGTACGGGAGGAGAAGATGGACAAACCCCACCAAGAAAGTAAATACCAAATTAAAAAAGTAGTGAAAGGAAATTCTTTCACTATTTTTTTTAATTTTAAGTCAAATAAAAACCGTGAAATTCTACTATCCATTTATTATTCTTTTATGTCTTTCTTGCAAGAAAACTTCCGAAATTAAAAATGACCTTAAAAAGTCAAACCATTTTTATGACAAGGCCTTTGAATTTTTAGATAAAAATAAAAGAGATAGTGCATTCTACTATTTTAATTTAAGCAAAGATGATTTTTCAAGAAACAAAGACAGCCTTGGCATTGCTAAAAGCCTGATTAATATGGCAATAATTCAAGAAAATGAGGGAGATAATTTTGGTTCTCAAGAAACAAGTGTATTAGCTTTAAAATATTTAAAATCTACTAAGCAAGATAATCATTACTATTTAGCGACAAATTATAATAATATGGGAATCGTTAATGGTAAACTAAAAAACTATTATCAATCTTTAGATTTTTTTGAAAAAGCAATTTATTATACTGATGATAAAGTGAATAAAGTTATTTATCAAAATAATCTTGCAAATGCTTTTAGAAGAATCAGAAAATTCAACAATGCTTTATTGACCTATAATAAAATATTGAGTGAAAATATAAACCAAAAAGAATACTCTAGAATATTGTCAAATTTAGCTTATACAAAATGGCTTCAAAGAAATGATTACAATCCTGTTCCCGAATTAAAAAAAGCATTAAATATTAGATTCAAAGAAAATGATTATTGGGGACAAAACGCAAGTTATTCTCATTTAGCCGATTATTATTCAAAAAACAAAACAGACTCAGCATTATTTTATGCAAAAAAAATGTTTGATGTTGCCAATAAAATTAAAAGTCCGGACGACCAGATCGAAGCATTGCAGAAGCTCATTGTTCTGGATTCCAAAAACTATGCATCACACTTCAGCCGATATCAAGCGTTGAATGACAGCCTTCAAACTGCAAGAAACAAAGCGAAAAATCAGTTTGCCCTGATCCGATATGAAACTGAAAAGAATAAAGCAGACTTTCTAAAAGCCAAAGCTGAAAGTACGCAAAAACAAAATCAAATTATAAAACAATATGTTGTAATTGCAATTATAATCTTATCATTAGTATTATTAATCATATCATTTAGAAAACGACAAAAACGACTTAAGCAAGAGAAGCTTTTAGAAGTAAAAAATACGGAATTAAAATATTCCAAAAAATAATTTACATGTACATGAGTCACAAGTGCCCATCTCAAAGAAAGCTGGGCAACAGTCCGGGCAGTTTGAGCACATTTTCAGGAATCTCCGCGAATTCTGAAGGAAACCAATTAGATTTTATTGGAAAGGCTAACAAGATCGTCTAAAAGAACAAATAGTTAAAAAAGAGAAGTTCATGTCTTTATGAATAAGCTTGGCATGCCGCAGATGACAATCTACACATCGATACGTCTTTTATACTAGGTTGAGCCATAATAGTTTCATAGCTTTTTTATCTGTGCTTGATAACTGCTTGGACTGATGAATAACTGTTTCGTTGACACGAGGGTATTATTATTTTGAAGAATGAGAAAGTAGCTTACACATTTGCACCTGATAATACTGTTTGAACTGATGACTAATTGTTCCGTTAACACGAGAGTACTAACTTTTACCAAGTGAGAAAATAGCTAGCATATTTTGCTTTAAAGAAAAGATAGTTATAAAAAGATTTTTACTTGTAAATTACAATTTTCATGTTATAGGTAGCATCTAACGATTCAACTTTTCAGTATTACCCTGTTTACCCGTAGATAAGAGCGCTTTCATTTTTTTAAAACATTTACAACTGAATAGAATTTTTTTTGCTTCCATTCAACAATTAACATGATTATTTTTCAACGACGTGAAACTACCGCTT
>QFQW01000103.1 GCA_003248755.1 Chryseobacterium sp.
GTCAATTTGATGTAACCGTTATCGGTTCTGGTCCTGGCGGATATGTAGCAGCCATCAGAGCTGCACAATTGGGTTTCAAAACAGCAATTATTGAGAAATATCCTACTTTGGGCGGAACTTGCCTTAACGTAGGTTGTATCCCTTCCAAGGCTTTGCTTGACAGTTCTGAGCATTTCGAAAAGGCGAAACACGAGTTTGCTGATTATGGAATTATCATCAACGAGCCAAAAGTAGATTTGGCAAAAATGATTGAGCGTAAAAACGGAGTAGTAGAGCAGACAACGAAAGGAATCAACTTCCTGATGGACAAAAACAAAATCACCGTTTTTGAAGGCGTTGGAAGCTTCGAATCTGCAACTCAAATCAAAGTGACGAAAAACGACGGTTCATCAGAAACCATCGAATCAAAATATACAATCATCGCAACAGGTTCAAAACCTTCAAGCTTACCATTCATTACACTTGATAAAGAAAGAGTAATCACTTCTACGGAAGCTCTTAATTTGAAAGAAATTCCGAAGCATTTAGTTGTTATCGGTGGTGGAGTTATTGGTTTGGAACTTGGTTCTGTTTACTTGAGATTGGGTTCTCAGGTAACTGTTGTTGAATTTATGGACAAAATCATTCCTGGAATGGACGGAAGTTTGTCTAAAGAATTACAAAAAGTTCTTAGAAAACAAGGAATGAAATTTGAGCTTTCTACGGCAGTTTCTGCAGTTGAGAGAAATGGAGATTCTGTAAAAGTAACAGCTAAGAATAAAAAAGGCGAAGAAGTTTCTTACGACGGAGATTATGTTTTGGTTTCTGTGGGAAGAAGGCCTTACACAGACGGACTTGGATTGGAAAAAGCTGGTGTGGAACTAGATGAAAGAGGAAGAGTGAAAACAAATGACCATCTTCAAACGAATGTTTCTAACATCTATGCGATTGGTGACGTTGTTGCAGGTGCAATGCTGGCTCACAAAGCGGAAGAGGAAGGAACTTTTGTTGCAGAAACTTTGGCCGGACAAAAACCTCACATCAATTATAACCTAATTCCGGGTGTGGTTTACACTTGGCCGGAAGTTGCCGGAGTTGGTAAAACCGAAGAGCAATTGAAAGCCGAAGGTGTAGATTATAAAGTGGGAAATTTCCCGATGAGAGCTTTGGGAAGAAGCCGTGCAAGTGGTGATACAGACGGATTTGTGAAAATCATCGCAGATGCAAAAACAGATGAAGTTTTAGGTTTCCATATGATTGGTGCAAGAGCAGCAGATTTGGTAGCAGAAGGTGTTACTGCTATGGAATTCCGTGCAAGTGCGGAAGATATCTCAAGAATGTCTCATGCGCACCCGACTTATGCAGAAGCAGTGAAAGAAGCTGCTTTGGATGCTACGGACAAGCGTTCGATTCATATGTAAGATTTTACATCAATATAGTAAGAAAGAGAGGCATTTGTCTCTCTTTTTTGTTTTTAATAAATAATTATAATAGAATATATGATATCTAGTTTGTAATATCTAACATCTAATATCTTTTTTGTTCTTACTTTTGTTAAAATTTTGGTTATGATAAAAGAATTGGATAAAGATTTCACAAGTCTTAATGAATATATAAGTCAAATCAGTCCGAGTAAAATATTTATTCTGGTCGATGAAAATACACACGACCATTGTCTGCCAATTTTACTCCCGAATCTGGAAACTGATGCACCTTTCGAAGTTATTGAGATTGAAGCCGGTGAAGAAAACAAAAATATAGGAACGGCAACCCAACTTTGGGAAATATTCTCAGAAATGGAAGCTGATAGAAAATCACTTTTAATCAATCTTGGAGGAGGAGTTGTAACGGATTTGGGCGGTTTTGTAGCATCCACTTATAAAAGAGGTTTCAAATTCATTAATGTTCCCACAACTTTGCTATCTATGTGTGATGCATCAATTGGAGGAAAAACGGGGATTGACCACCAATATCTTAAAAATATTATTGGAACTTTTGCTTTGCCGGAAGCTATTTTCTTTTATCCAAAATTTTTAGAAACCCTGAAGTTTGAAGAATTGAGAAGTGGTTTTGCAGAAATGCTGAAACACGGCTTAATAGCAGATTCACATCATTGGAATGGCCTCAGTTCATTATTCAAAATTACACCGGAGAGTGTTGCGCCATTCATTAATAGAAGTATGGAAATCAAGAATGAAGTAGTGACAAAAGATTTTAAAGAAGAAAATGTCCGTAAGATTCTCAACTTCGGACATACGATTGGCCATGCTGTGGAAAGTCTATTCTTGAAAAAAGGAAGCCTGATTCCTCACGGCGAAGCTATTGCATTGGGAATGATTTGTGAAACACACTTGGCTTTACTTGCAGGTTTGATAGATGTTGAGGTTTCATCAACTATTATTGCTAAGATTCAAAGGTTTTTCCCCTACATTGATATATCCGAATTTAAAAACGGTGCTATCATAGATTTGATGTTCAATGACAAGAAAAATCAGGATGGAAATATCAATTTCTCATTAATCAACGGAGTAGGTTCTTGCCTTTTTGACCAAAAATTAAGTGCTGACCAAATCATTTTAGCCTTAGATTTTTATAAAAATATCAATTTTAATTAATGTTTTTATTGATTGAATAGTATTTTTAATGTATTGATAATTAATTATTTGTAATTTAATTTTCTAAAAATAGCTTTTGATTTTATTTTTTTGGCAAAGAATTTGGAAGTATCCTTCCCGTAAAACAAAAATTTAAATTTGAAATTATGAAAAAGTTATTTTTAGGATTAGGTTTGATAGCAGGAACTTTTGCATTCGCTCAAACAAGTCCGTCGTTTGGTTTAAAAGCAGGTGTTAACGTATCATCTATTTCAAAAGATGGTTATGATGATGCAAAATCTAAAGCTGGGTTCTCAGGGGGTGTATTTATGAATCTTCCGGTGTCTGAACAATTCAGCATTCAGCCAGAGGTAATGTATAGTCAGTTGGGCTCAAAAGTGACCAGTAAATATTCAACAACGATAGCAGGTAATACGTATGAGGCAACGTCTAGTGCAAAACTTAATTTGGATTACATCACAGTTCCAATTATGTTTCAGTTCAGAGCTACACCAGCTTTCTATCTAGAAGCCGGGCCAGAATTTGGTTTCTTAACTAGTGCAAAGGCAAAAGATATCAATACAACGGTAGTCAACGGTAATACTACAAATACTTCAACATCGACTTCTGAAGATTTGAAAGATTCTTTTTCTGGATTTAATATGGGAGCGGCTTTAGGACTTGGTTATGATATTACGCCTAATTTTGGTATTAATGCCAGATATGTAGCAGGTTTTACTGATATTAACAAGAAAGATAGTAATACAGATGGTAATACTTCTCTTCAAAATGATGGAAACAAAAACAGAAATAATACTTTCCAAGCAGGAGTTTATTTCAAATTCTAAGAATCTCAAATATATTAAATATTCTTAAAGACCGATTAGTTCGGTCTTTTTTGTTTCATAATTCTTACTTTTGTTTTGATAAATAGAGTTTTTATGAAGAAAATTTTTGGATTGTTGGGGCTGACAGTTATGTCTTTAGCTTATTCGCAATCGTTTGGGGTGAAAGGGGGTGTCAACATTTCTACAATCAGTAAAGAAAATACTTGGGGTGATACCAATTCTAAAATTGGTTTTTATGTAGGAGCTTATATGAATGCTCCTGTTAATGCCTTACTTAGCATTCAACCGGAATTGATTTATAACAATATGGGTGTGAAATATGAAAATGGAAAGACTTCTCATACTTTGAATCTTAATTATGTATCAATGCCAATTATGTTTCAGTTCGAGTTGATTCCCAAATTTTATGTAGAAGGCGGACCTCAGTTTGGTGTTTTGGTTGGTAATAAGAATAAATACGAAAGCGACAGCAAAACTATTATTGAAAAAGATAAAGATGCATATAATCAATTAGACTTAAGTGGAGGAATTGGACTTGGCTTTAAGTTTAATAATATGGCAATTGGTGCCAGATATATCGTTGGTTTTACGGATATCAAGAAAAATGGTTCTACAAGTTGGAACAACAGCGATAAACAACTCAGGAATAGTGGTTTCCAATTAGGATTGCAGTACGGATTTTAATTTGATTTAGATAATTTTTGAACATAAAAAAACCAACTTCTTTTTTGAAGTTGGTTTTTGTTTGATTGCTTTATTGCCTATTTAACAATAAGATTTTTGCTGGTTGTTTCTCCGTTGTTAGAAATTACAATTCTGTATGTTCCTGTTTTCAAGTTAGAGATATTTACTTTAGTTTTTTCACTTTCCAAATTGCCGTTTGAAACTAGTTTTCCGGAAAGGTCGACAATTTGGTAAGTTGCGCCTTTGGTAGCTTTGTTTAGAGAGATGTTCACTTCTCCTTTCGCTGGGTTTGGATAGATTGCAAATCCTTTCTCAAATGAAGATTCGTTCACAGCAAGATTCTTGGCAATATTTAATTTTGCTGCATTTACAGCGAAATATATATTGTTCACAGCTTTTACCATGATTCTTGCATTGGCATTATCCTCATTTGGAAGTATTACAGTTGCGCTACCATTATTTGGAACGCTTTCAGCAATAACTGTAGGATAGGTAAGTCCGTTGTCAGAAGAGATAAGGATTTGCACATTTTCTGTACTGATAGGTGAAGCTGTGGTACCTGCAACATCCCAAGTTACAGTCTGTTGAGTTCCTCCGATATAGTTAGCTGCTACTGATTGAGAAGTAACTTTAAAAGGACCTGTGTTTGCTACAGTAACGACCATGTTTGCTCTGGCAGCTTGATTTCCTGTAGCTTTGTTGTCATTAACTAAAACAGAAAAATTAAGAGTTCTTGCGACTGTCGGGATTACTTCCCATGTTGGTGCTAAGTTAGCAGCAGATACAGCAGACATTGTCGGGAAATAACGTTGGTTAGAAACTGTAGGAGTAAAAGATCTAAATACAGCTCCTGTAATCTGTGTCGGACTAGGTACTGTAGACGTCGTTGTTGTTCTAGTGTTTGTTTGCTCCCAAAGATACGTTAGAGCATCACCATCTGGATCTGTTGCGTTTGCGGATAAAACAAATGCAGTTCCATTAGGAATCGTGTAATTTGATAAAGGACTTATTATAGGGACTTGATTATTGTTAGCAGTTTGTACACCACAAGTAGAACCTGTTCCAGAAGTGATATTGTTATACATTTGGTTTACACTTACTACATGAAAGTATGCATCACTATTATTCTGAATATTTGGAGCACAAATTCCGGCATAAGCCATAATTGTACTTCCACTTCCTGGTTCTACAGAAGTCGATGCTGTTCTGTTATTATTACAAGAATTATCGAATGTGTGTTGAGCTCCCCATTGGTGTCCCATTTCGTGAGCAACATAGTCTATATCAAAGGCGTCTGTCCTAGGGATAGAACGTCCGGTAACACCTCTTGCTTTACTAGCTGTACAAGGAGATCTTAGCTGAGCTACACCACCACCACCAGTACTGAAAATGTGTCCTATGTCATAGGATGAACTACCAATAGTTGCATCTATGAAAGCTTGATTCTCATCAAGGAGGGCATAGCCATCATTATTAGTAAATCCAGGAGCATAAGCGTCTACATCAATAGAAAGTAATACATCATTGTTTGCAATCATGGTCATTGTAAGAGAAATTGTTTTTTCATAAACTCCATTTACTCTCGTCATTGTTGTATTTATCGCAGCAAGAACGGCTTCCTTTTTCTGATCCACAGTTCCGGTGCTTAAACCGGCTCTGTTAATATGATAGCGAGAATATTCCATTGTTGTAGATAATGCAAGACGATAATTTCTCCATTGTCCGTCCTGTACCAAAGATTGAGTTGGCGGCGCTGCAGCAGTTTCGGTTTCAGGATTTTCATATCCACAGACAAAACCTTGCTTATCAGCTGGCAAATCTTCACGATTATAAATCATATAAACGGATTTGTCCTGAGTATAAGTATCTAAGTAAGCTGTTTTTCCTCCATTAAAATACATTACATTCACGCCATCATAAGGAGATACACTGAAACGGATAGAGTTTCCGGAGTTATCTTTTTCATAACCAACATAAGATCTGATGTTAGGATATTTTGCCTGCAAAACAGGATCCATAACAGATGCCTCCTGAATTACATAATCAACAAGTTTTCCCTCTGCTGTGGGAAATTTCAGTACTAATGATTCATTTTTTGAAAATCTTTGAGGAGCATGTGCTAGTTCAGCTTTTATCTCATCCGTATTTAATTTATACAGCTTATACTTCAAAGGTGTTGAAGTTTTGTCATAAACAGGTATTTTGTTATCAATACCAGATATTTGCTTCCAGTAATTCTTCTGCGAGAACATCATTCCCGAGAACATTACTCCTATTGCCAATAGTAATTTTCTGTTCATGTGTAAATATTTAAACTTTTATTTTTTTTTATTGAATTTTTAGTTAGAAACGAATTTCTATAGTGTCGAAAATAAAATTTAAAATTCTATTTTTTGCTAAAATATGAAAAAAATAAAAAAAATTCCTAATGAATTGAAGTGTTTTTTGAATTATATTTATTTTTTAACGTAAGGAATATCTAAAAATAAAAAGAGGCTTCAGATATTTGAAACCTCTTTTAAAGTTTTTTTAAGAACCAATTTTATTCATTGATTAAAACTTTCGTTCCCTGTGTGTGTGTATTCATTTGTGGGGCATAATAGTTCTGCAAAGTTGTGATTCCATTAGAGAATTTTCCGCTCGCATTCGCAACGTAATCGTATTCGAAGACATATTTTCCTTTCGGCATATACTCGATGTAGAAATTTGTAGAAGCGTCTTTTGTGGATTGATAATAACCCAAATTGTTCTTCCACTGATAACCGGAAATCACATCCAAAGGTTCAAAACCTGCTGCTCTCATATCTTTCAAGTGAATGAACTCCATATTTCTGTCTGTATTAAGAATCATTCGTACAGTCACTTTATCCCCAACTTTCAAAGGTGAATTTTCATTGATTTTAATTAATTGTTCGCCATTTTCAGTCTTCACTTTTTTGTACAATTCCTTAGAAATCGAGATATAACTTTCCGAAGATTTTATTTTATCAAGGTCTTCATAATATTGCCAGAACAGACCTCCTTGAACAATTCCAGCACTTTCTTTTTTGATTGTAACTGTTGACAGATTTTTATCCAAATTATCAGAAGTTACAGTTTGTTTAACATAGCCCGTTGCCTGCGTCTGAGGATTCAGCTGCTTTCCGCCCCAAGTGATTTGCGCTTTGTCAGATTCTGTACTTGTCCAAGATTTCCCAGAATTTAAAATCGTGAAAATAACTTCTGCCGTTCCTCTGGAATTGCCCCAAGAATTGACCTCTTTCTGGGTAACCAGCCAGATTTTCATTTCTTCGATAAAGTTTTCATCAGTTGGAGTAAGTTTTTGGAATGCTTCAATCGCTCCAGCGTGATTCACCGTTTTGGAAGAATACCAACCCCAGTCATTTAGGTTTTGTTTCCAATAAACACCTTGAGTTTCCGACTGTGTCGAAGTTTCTTTCAGATAATTCATCAGTTTTTTCGAAACATCTTTCAATCCATAGTTGTTAAATAATAAAGCCGAACGATGTAATCCAAAGAAAGTAAAATCGGTGATTTTTGCTGTTTTCGCTTTTGAAATAACCGAAGTTTTCAAAGTGGCACCTTTTGCCTTCAAAGCATATTCTTTTTCCCAATAATGCCTTGTGTCAAGATAATCGAGAACAAAATTATTCCAAATATTCTCCTTTGTCATTCTGAGCGGAGTCGAAGAATCCCAATATTTATTCACTTCATTATCCACATAAGAAACCAGTTTTTTGACCATTTCTTTTTGTTCGGAACTTTGGTAATCAGAAAGATTTCCTTTCAGCCATTCATTAATTCTGCCAAGGTTTTTCAGAATATAAAGCGAAGTGTAATAAGAGCTCGGATAACCTTGATACCAGCTGAATCCACCATCAGGATTTTGAAGTTTTACCAGTTCTGACCAATCATCCTGTATAGAGTTTCGCATCGTATTTGCATCGAATAATCTTGCTAATTTCTGCATCTGTTCCGTTTCATTTTTGCTTTCCAGAACCCAAGGTGTTTCATTCAGTAACAATTGTTTCAGTTCCTGATTTTTTTCAAGAGTAGATGTTAGTAAACCTTTTGACTGGTATTCATCAAAAACAGTTTTCATTTTCGGATTCGCTTTGAAAATCTCCGAAGCCAGAACATCCGCAAACCATTTGTTGAAAACTACATCTGCTGAATTATTAGTATCATCTTTCAAACTTGGCAATGCAAACATAATTTCCCAAATCGGATTGGTTGTCAGTTCCAAAGTATTAGAAACATTCGTCAATGTTTTAGAATCGGAATTTTTCAGATTTTCCAAGGTGAAAGTTTTCGTCTGTCCTTCTTTTACAAAAATTGGAAGCGCATCTGTTACCAACATTCTATTAGGAAGAACTGCGATTGCTTTTTGTTCACCATCAGAAAATTTAACATTTTTATAGCTGAGCGATTTTGAAGAAGCAACGATTTTTATAATAATTGATGAGACATTATTCGGTACTTTCAGTTTCCAAATTGCAGATGTATTTCCATTCGCTTCCAAAGAAAAAGATTGCTCTTTATTATATCCTGAAACAGCAGTCAATTGATTAATTCCGAATTTATCAGTAATATCTTCATTAGTAAACGCATCCAGAATCTGCAATTGCGCAACGCCATTCAATTTTTGACTGACCAGACTTGAGATTTTCGTCTGAAGATTTAGCTCATCACCTTCACGCAAGAATCTAGGATAATTTGGTGTAACAGAAAATTCTTTCTGTGTCACAACCGTTTTTTCAAGAACTGCCGCTTGTGCATCTTTGGTGTGCGCCAGAAACATCAGTTTCCACTGTGTCAAAGCTTCCGGAGAAGTGAACTCAAATGAAACATTTCCGTCTTTATCTGTGAGAAGATTTGGATAAAAAAATGCCGTTTCGTTGAGATTTTGACGAACTGGGATTTTGTCTAAGTTTTCTTCTTTTTTCTTTTGAGCAGAATAGCCAATTGTCACAACCTCTTCAATATCTTGAGTTTGTGCAGTGTCCTTTACAGAAGCAGCTCCTCGAATCATTATTTTTGCTGCTGGGGCAGCTTCTTGAACAACATTCAGCCCTGCAACTCTGCCGTTCAAAACATTATTAATATTATAAAGTCTACCGTCAAACCAATTAAACTGTGGAGAATTAATATTATAATTCTTCAAAAATTCGAATCTCTTATTATAATATTGCTGCTCCAGGCCATTTCTTAATTCATAAGAATTTTGATAGAAAGGTGAATAGAATTTCTGCCAACTCCAAGAATTCACAGCAAATTGGTCAAGCGATTTATCATACATATTTGCCAAAACTTCAGCATTGATTTTTTCTTTATCAGCGCCAGAAATTTTGATGGTCCATTTTTCTTTTTGTCCAGGCTGTAATTTGTCTCGGAATGTCACTGTTTCAATTTTCAAATCATCTTTGCTGTCTGCGATTTTCAAATCAACAGATTCCGTTTCTACATCATTAAACGCAACCAATTGGAATTGCAAATTCACTCTCGATATACTTTCATCTTTCGGAATCACTGTTTCGTATTCCAGGATGCCGTTTTTGAAAGATTTGGTTTCTGTAACAGTCTCGCCTTTTCCATTTTGAATGAAAATTTGAACCAATGCATCCGGAATTGCAGAATAAACAAACACTTTTGCTTTTTCTCCTCTTTTGAAATCCTGCGTTGGTTTAATCACTTCCAAGAATGGATTTTGGTTTTGACCCAGCGATTTTTTATCCCAAACTTTGAAGAATTGCTCCGTTTTTATCGTGTCTTTTCCTTCGATATTATACAATTGAAGTTTGTAAGTTCCGGCTTCCAGTTTACCAAGACTCAGTTTTTTGTTTGTCATTCCGAGGGACGAGGAATCTTTAGATTCTTCACTGCGCTGCGCTGCGTTCTGAATGACAGGATTTTTTATTTCATTTAAAACAACCTTTTCAACTTTCCAGTTCTTCACATCATCATTTTTATCAAACCTGTCGTGAGGAAATTTCTGTACGAATTCATTCTTTGATAATTGTGGCAAATCCTGAACAACCGACGCAAAATTCTCTCTGAAAATTTGTTTTGGTTCCTCCAGTTTTTCCAATTTTACGGTGTAAGATTTTGGTAGAATTTGGTCATTGTAATTTTTAGTGTCAACAGCCAATTTCACAGCTTCATCAGAAAACGTATTTCCAATTTCGTTCGCAGTAATATAATGAGAAACCGAAGCGACTTTTACATCCGTATTTGCAGATTGAGTTTCCCCGTTGATGTCTGTCACAGAAGCATTAATTGTATAATTGTCAATCTGAATTCCTTCCAGAGTTTCATCTTTTTTCAATTCTACTTTGATGGTAAATTCGCCTTTCTCATTGGTTTTCACATCGCCCAAAATCGAATTTTCATTGTCATTTCCACGCGGATACCACCAGAAATATCGCCAACGGATATTTTGTTTTTTGATTTCATAATTTACGGTTGAATTGCTCAGAGGAATACCGGAAAACATTGCTGCTTTTCCTTTCAGTTCGATAGTTTGACCATATTTGTATTCATCTTTTATAGGCTCAAAAGTCACTTCAAATTTCGGACGCTTATATTCCTCAACATTGAAATCCGTGTAACCTGAAATATGATAACCAGAATTATCATCATCATTATCAACTTCAATATTGAAATTTCCATTAAGCTTGTTTTTTGGAAGCGTAAAACTTCCGTTAACAGAACCAAATTCGTTTGTTGTCAATTTCAAAGTTTGTAATTCTTCACCGTTGGCATCGTTCAAAATAATATTCAACGGAACTTTTTCTAATGTTTTTACTTTTTGAGTTTCACCATTAATTCCTGTCGCAATGACTTTAAAATAAACGATTTGTCCAGGTCTGTAGATTTTTCTGTCGAGGAAAATTTGTGCGCTTTCTTGATTTTCAGATTTGTTTTGATTTCCGTTATCATAACCGTAAACATTTATCATCGAATAATTGTTTCCATTCTTCATAAGAAAATTCCTGTAATATTCTTTATTCTCAGAATTTGGAATTTTGAAATTTCCGGAAGCATCGGTTTTCACAGAATGTTTTACGATTGGTTTACCTCTTACATATTCGACAATTTCAAGATTTTCATTCGTAAAAGCTTTTCCGTTCTCATTATTTACCAATTTCAGAATATTCCTATTTCCACTGTCCTTCTGAGCTTGTCGAAGAATCTCATCTTTTTTAGAATAAATAATTTTCGAATCAGAAACGATGAAATAGAAACTTCTCTGAACGGAATTTTCCACAATGTATTCTGCCAAATAAATCCCTGAAGGAAGCGCTTTCAGTTCCAAAGATGTTTTGTGCGTTTTGAAATCAAAAGATTCCGGAAGCGTAAATTGGTCTTTCCTTACTAATGTTTTTTTGACTTTCGCAAATGGCGTTTTGTAAGAATCAAAAACGTGATTCAGAAAACCTTGTGTATCATCTTTGACCTCATAAATATTCAAAGAAAACTGCTGAACATTTTTTCCTTCCGCAACAATGTGAATCGGTTTGTTGGATTGGGTTTCGTTCTCATAAAATAGATTAAGCTGAGGATTTTTAATCTGATTTTCTTTATTTGTGATGTTATTCAGAAACTTAGATTTTGGATATAATTTCTTTGCATCCTCAACCCAAATCAAAGCCCGTTTATAATCTTGTTTTTGCTGAAGAATCTCAATCATATCATCGATAATCAAGACTTTGTAATCGCCTTTTACCGATTCGTCTTCAACCAGTTTTTCAAGTTGTGCGAATTTGTCTTTGCAATTATTGAATTCACAATTATAATTGATTTTCTGATGTCTGAAATACAATTGAGAATTTCCAGAAAGCGAACTAATTTCCGAATCATAAATGTCATTGATTTTCTTCGAATTCACTTTCAATTCATTCGGAGTAAAGAGATTTTCATTTTTAAGAAACTCAATATAACTGTAATTGTACCAATCTGAAAATGTTGGAAAATATTCGAAATTGTCAGAATTATCAAAGATTTCCTTGTATTTCTGTATCGATATTTTCTTCAAAGCAGAATTTTCTTTTTCTAATTCGGAATAATTCTTTGATAAATAATTTTTGAAATCCAGCCTGCTCCAGGTTTCGATTTGTGATAAATCTGCATTGTCAATATTGGTTTTTTGGTTGATTTTCCAGGAATTATTCTGATAATAATCTTTGATAAACTCTAAAGTCAGAAGATGAAACAGTTGCTTT
>QFQW01000006.1 GCA_003248755.1 Chryseobacterium sp.
TTGCTGTTACAGTGTCCAGCCAGTTTTTGTAAACCAAAGTTCCGTCCGGATTGAACTGTTTCCACATCAAACCTTGTGTAAATCCTGAAATGTATAATGGAACGGCATAGAAAATAATCCCGAAAGTTCCTAACCAGAAATGCCAGTTAGCTAATTTTACAGACCAAAGTTTGGTTCTCCACAAAATCGGAACTAAATAATAGATAACACCAAAGGCCATAAATCCGTTCCATCCAAGTGCACCTAAGTGAACGTGACCAATTACCCAGTCAGTAAAGTGACCAACTTTGTTAACAGTTTTAGTTGCCAAAAGCGGACCTTCGAAAGTTGCCATACCATAACAAGTTACAGCTACTACGAAGAATTTAAGAACCGGATTTTCTCTTACTTTATCCCAAGCTCCTCTCAAGGTCAATAGACCGTTCAGCATACCACCCCAAGACGGTGCAATCAACATAATAGAGAAACCTGTCCCTACCGCCTGAGCCCAAGCTGGTAACGCAGTATATTGTAAGTGGTGAGGACCCGCCCAGATATAAACGAATATCAATGACCAGAAGTGGATGATGGACAATTTGTATGAGAAAACTGGTCTGTCAGCAGCTTTTGGAACGAAGTAGTACATCATACCCAAAACCGGAGTTGTCAGGAAGAATGCAACTGCATTATGACCATACCACCATTGCACTAATGCATCTTTAACACCTGCATAGGCTGAATATGACTTCCATCCTGTGAAAGATAATGGAACTTCTAAATTATTGAAGATGTGAAGCATTGCCACTGCAACCCAAGTTCCGATGTAGAACCAAATAGCCACATATAAATGCCTTACTCTTCTAACTGCAATTGTAGCAAAGATATTGAAACCAAATACCAGCCAAACCAAAGTAATCAGTATATCGATTGGCCACTCGTGTTCTGCGTATTCTTTTGAAGTATTAATACCCATAAAGAATGTAATTACCACAGAAACAAGCATTAGCTGCCAGCCCCAGAAGTGAATCCAAGATAATGTGTCACTCCACATTCTTGTTTTTAATAATCTTTGGATTGAGTAATAGAATCCGGAAAAGAAACTGTTACCAACAAATGCGAAAATCACGGCACTTGTATGCAGCATTCTAATACGTCCGAATCCAAATGCACCTTGAGAATTGATTAAACCCTGCAATCCACCACTTCTAAGCGTGTTGATTGTTGTATCATCTGTTCCCAAGAAAAATTCAGGTAATTCAGGATAAAATAATAACAACGCGGCAGTAAGTCCCAATAAAAAACCTACCAATCCGAAAACAACTGTCGCAATAAGAAAAGCGCGAACAATCCCGTTGTCATAACTAAACTTTTGTGTTTCCATATCTACAAATAGCAATTATTCATTTTCATTTTTAGGAGTTTTCGTCTCCTTGCCTGTCTTCACCTCGTCATCAAAAAGAATCCTGACCGCCGGCGATTCATCGTCTTCAAACTGCCCTTTTTTAGCTCCAATAATAAAAATTATTAGAAAAATAACAGCTAAAGAAACGCTGCAGATAATCATCAAATAGAGAATCTCCATACCAGCCGCAAATTTAAGATAAAACAGTTGTCAAATTTAGTGAAAAATACTGACTTTGGTCAGAATGATAGAAATATGGATAATTTATAATCACTCTAAATAAACCTGCTTTAAATCTTTATTTTAAAATATTTAGAACTTCTAAGCCAAGTCGAAAGGGTCGTGAACGTTACAACGGTTACAGAACTGAGAGGCATAAAAATCGCTGCGAAAAGTGGATGCATATGTCCGGAAACTGCAAAGCTGACTCCGATGACATTGTAACACAAACTGATTATAAATGTGAATTTTACAATCGTAATTGCGTCTTTTGAAAGTGCTAAAAATTTATCCAGTTCCGGAATTTTTTCACCATTCATAATCACGTCTGATGAAGGTGTAAAAGAGTTGCTGTCATCTGAAATTGCAATTCCGACATTACTCTGTTTCAAAGCTCCTGCGTCATTCAATCCGTCGCCAAGCATTGCCACTTTTTGTCCTTTGTCTTGTAATTCTTTTATGAAATCCAGTTTGTTTTCCGGATTTTGATTGAATTTCATCTCAGAAACATTCGGAATGAGTTTTTCGAGAATTGGTTTTTCTGAAGGATTATCACCACTTAAAATATTGACAGCGTAGTTTTTTAAGTTTTTGAAAAGCTGGGAAAGGTTATTCCGATATTCATTTTTGAACGTAAACTTTCCAATGAAAGTCTCATCTTTCTTAATGTAAACTGCAGTTTCCAAATCCTGAGATTTCTCTCCAACAAAACCTGCAGAACCGATTTTATAATTAATTCCCCTAACTTTTGCCTGATAACCTTTTCCTGAGATTTCCTCAAAATCTTCCACTTCAAAATAATCATCATTCACTTCGATAAAATTGTAAAGCGACTTGGAAAGCGGATGGTTTGAGTTTTTAAGTAAAGATTTAATATTTCTCAAATCAAAATCCTCAATCTCGTTTCCGATATAGTTTATATTCGATTTTTTACTTTCCGTAATAGTTCCGGTTTTATCGAAAACCAATGTGTCAACTTTAGCCAGTCTTTCTATCGTTAAAGTATCTTTTACGTAGAAATTATTACGGCCAAGAATTCTCATAATATGTCCGAAAGTAAAAGGCGCAGACAAAGCTAACGCACATGGACAAGCCACAATCAGAATCGCAGAAACCACTTGAAACATCTTTTCCATATCGATTCTCGACCAATAAATTCCGGCAAACAATGTGATTCCTAAAATGATGAATGTGAAATATTTACTGATTGTATTCGTCAAAGTATCAAGACCGGTGTCCATTTTCTTGAAAGCTTCCTTGTTCCAAAGCTGTGTCAGATAACTTTGGTCAACGCTTTTTATTACTTCAAGTTCCAGAATCGAACCTGTCTGTTTTCCTCCGGCAAAGATTTTATCGCCAGGTTTTTTAGAAATATGAGCAGATTCACCTGTGATAAAACTATTATCGATATTCCCTTCGCCTTTAATCAAAATCGAATCCACAGGAATGATTTCCTGATTTCTGACCATAATTCTGTCACCAACTGCCAAATCTGAAAGCAGAATATTCTCTTGTTTTCCGTCAAAATCAATTTTTGTCACTGCAATCGGATAAAAAGATTTGTAATCTCGGTCGTAAGAAAGCGTGTTGTAAGTTCTTTTCTGAAAGGTTTTTCCGAGCAACATAAAGAACAATAATCCGCAAAGCGTATCGAAATAACCTGGGCCATAATCGGTTACAACTTCATAGATACTTCTTCCATAAAGCACGAATATTCCTAAAACAATCGGAACATCGATATTGATAATTTTATTTTTCAGACCATACCATGCAGATTTATAATAATCTGAAGCTGAATAAAATACAACTGCTGTTGCCAACAGAAATAAAATAATTCTGAATAGATGTTTATATGAATGAAACCAAACGTCATCGCCTGAAACATATTCCGGAAAGCTGAAAAACATTCCGTTTCCGAAAGCAAATCCTGCAATAGCCAATTTTATCAAAAGACCTTTGTCCAATTTGTCTTGCTTTTTCTCGGCAGTTTCAAGGTTGATGATTGGCTTGTATCCAAGATTCGTTAAGAATTTTGCCAATTCACTTAGTTTCAATTCTTCTTCTTTGAAAGAAACCTGAAGCGTTTTTCTGGTAAAATTAACCTGAGAATATTTGATTTTATTATTAATTGTATGAAGACTTTCTAATAACCAGATACAAGATGAACAATGGATTACGGGGATTTTGAAAGTCACGAGCGTCGTTCCGCCTTCGGAGAAATCTACAACTTTGGTGAAAATCTCAGGCGTGTCCAGATAATCGAATTGTGAATTATTCTCGTTGCTCGGTCTGATTCCGGAACGTTGATTGATATTGTAAAAATTATCAAGGTTGTGAAAATTCAGAATTTCGTAAACGGATTGACAGCCGTTACAACAAAAGATTTTGTCGTCAAAAAGAAGGCGTTCTTTGTCGATTTTCTGACCGCAATGAAAGCATTGTTCTGCCATTAAAAAGTTCTCAGATATTTGGATTGCAAAATTACGTCAAAAATCTTGGTATGTAGTGTTAAAAAGTCTTATTTTTGCTGACAAATGTCATAGGTATGTCTCTTGAACAACAATTGGTTATAGAAGAAAATTTCTCAAAAGCATTTAATCAGGAATCTTTACGTCAAAGTTTGAATCCGGAAGATTTTGAAATCTACAGTAATGCACTCAAAGTTCTGGAATTCTCAAAAGGTGATGTCGTTTTCGACGATGGCGAATCGCCCAAAGGTGTTTATTTTATCGAAAAAGGAACGGCCAAATTATCAAAATCAGGTGTTTACGGTAAAGACCAGATTCTTAGATTTTGCAAAGAGAATGACCTAATAGGCTATCGTTCATTACTTTGCGGTGAGAATTTCCAGGCAAAAGCGGAAGCTATGACGCCAATGAAAGTTCAGTTTTTACCTTCTGATGTTTTCTTAAAGTTATTGGAAGTTGACCCAAAATTATCTTACGCAATGCTTCAAAAAATTGCTTATGAATTGGGTGAATCTGCAAATACAGTAACTTTCCTTGCTCAAAAAACAGTGAGAGAAAGATTGGCTGAAATCCTAATTCTATTGGAACAAAAATTGGGAACTGACCCTGAAGGTTTCATCAAAATTTCTTTGACAAGAGAAGAAATTGCCAACCTGATTGGAACTGCAACAGAAAGCGCAATCCGATTAATCTCCGAATTCAAACAAGATGATTTGATTTCTGTAGAAGGTAGAAATATCAAAATCCTTAACAGAGAAAAATTAATCAAGCTTGGTCACGTGGTGATATAAACGATAAAAGATAAGTGATGATTGATTCCAATCATCATTTTCATTTTTAATCATTTATCACGTATAAATTATCATTAATAATTCTTATGTCTGTACATTCTGAAATTAAAAAAATCACAACTGAGACCTTACGAAAAATGAAATTCGATAAGGAAAAAATCACAATGCTGACGGCTTACGATTTTACAACTGCAAAAATGGTTGATGCCGGTGGTGTTGATTCAATTCTAATTGGAGATTCTGCAGCAAACGTAATGGCTGGTCACGAAACCACTTTGCCGATTACACTTGACCAAATGATCTATCATACACAATGCGTTGTTCGTGGTGTGGAAAGAGCTTTGGTTGTGGCTGATTTGCCATTCGGAACATATCAAAGTAATCCTGAAAAAGCTTTGGATTCTGCAGTAAGAATGATGAAAGAAGGTGGTGCACACGCCATCAAAATCGAAGGTGGTAAAGAAATTGAAGAATCTATCAGAAAAATCGTGAATGCAGGAATTCCTGTTTGCGGACATCTGGGTTTGACGCCTCAAAGTATCTATCAATTCGGGACTTATAAAGTAAGAGCAAAAGAAGATGCAGAAGCTGAAAAATTGATTGCTGATTGTAAATTGTTGGAAGAATTAGGATGTTTTGCGGTTGTTTTAGAAAAGATTCCTGCTGCATTGGCGAAAAAAGCTTCGGAAAGTATTTCTATTCCTACAATCGGGATTGGAGCCGGCCCGGATTGTGACGGACAGGTTTTGGTTTATCACGATATGGTTGGGATGAATCAAGGTTTTTCTCCGAAATTCCTCAGAAGATATCTTGACCTTTATTCTGAAATTACCGGAGCAGTTTCTCAGTATGTGAAAGATGTGAAAAGTTCTGATTTCCCAAATGACAAGGAAAGTTATTAAAATTAATTCAAAATAAAATTTACCCTTTCAGAAATCGTAGATTCGACGTATGTCAATTTTAATTCTGAAAGGGTTTAATTTAAAATATCGCCAATGTTAAAGTTGCTTAAAGTTTCATTATTTCTATTCGGAATCTTGTTTCTTTTTTCCTGTACCTCACAGAAAATGAAATATGGAACTAAGACTGAATTTCACGACAAAGCGGATTCCTTACAATCATTAACCAGAATCAAATATATCAAGAGTCTGGATTATTCTGATTTCAAAGCGGGGAAATTTGATAACGGAAAAGTAGCTGTGAATTATCGTTTTTTGAAACCAAAAACAGTTGAAGAGAATAAAAAATATCCATTGGTTTTAGTTTTTCACGGTTCCGGTGCAGTTGGAACTAATAATACTTCACAAATGGGCGTTTTGTCTAAGATGTGGCTTCTTCCTGAAAACAGAGAGAATTATCCTGTTTATGTTTTAGCTCCGCAATTTCCCGTTCGTTCGTCCAATTATCATCTCGATGAAACCAGAAATGTCAAAGTTTCTGAATCTAATGAACATTTAGATTTAGTTTTGAAGTCTATTGATTCTTTAATCACTAATGAAAATATTGACCGAGACAGAATCTACGTAATGGGATTCTCAATGGGAGGTGCAACAACTTCTAATGCAATTTCCAAAAGACCTGACTTATTTGCAGCTGCAATTAATGTTTCCGGAATTTCTCAATTTGATAAAATGAATGAACTTCTCACAATGCCGATTTGGATTGTTCACGGAAGTTTAGATACGGATAATTTTCCTCAAAGTAATTTCAAGTTTTTTGATGAAATGAAATCCAAAGGCAAAGTTTTTCTCTGGGAGTATAAAGATAAGTATCACAATAATATCCTCTCAGCAGAACTCGTGGACGAAATTCCGAAATGGCTGTTGAAGCAGCATAAGGAAGTTTAAATTTTTTTATTAATTTTAATAAAACATTTAAAAACACAAAAAGATGGATTATCGTGCAGAATTACAAATTTTACTTGATGACGAGAATATGAAATTCGAAACTTGGCTTTCTCGTTATCCAATCCAAGAATGTCCCAATTTGATTCTCGAATATAAAAAAGTTATGCAGAAATATGCCATTGAAATTGGAGATTTCAAAAGCTTAGAGGAGTTACAAGAATTAGATGAATTGGCAGATAAAATCGAAAATTTCACTATTGATACATATGCTGCGAAACAGGAAAAATTCAATGAAATAGAAGCTTTGAAAAGGAAAATAGAAGCCATGAAAGAATTGTTTTTAAAAAGTGATTCTAAAGAAATATCTCTTTCCGATGAAGTGCTGACTGACTTACGAGAAATTGTGAAGTATTTAAAAAGCCATGGTTTATATGATGAAGAAATGTGGAAACCATTAAAACATCTGCTTTAATATTACTAATTAAAAATGAAGCAAAGTTTTTCCGAATCCCAAATTGTTTACGAAGATAATCATATGCTTGTCATCAATAAGAAGGCCGGACAGCTTGTTCAGGGCGATAAAACGGGTGACCTGTCTCTGCTGGAACTAATTAAGGATTTCATCAAAAAAAGAGATAATAAACCAGGCAATGTTTTCCTCGGTTTGGTTCACAGAATCGATAGGCCAACTTCCGGATTGGTGATTTACGCCAAAACTTCTAAAGCGCTTTCCAGGTTAACTCAAATGGTAAAAAACCGTGAAATCAAAAAAACGTATTGGGCGATTGTCGGCAAAGAGATGATTCCAAATTCGCAGAGATTGATTCATTACCTCAAAAAGAATGAGAAAAATAATAAGGCAATTGTCTATCCCAAAGCAACTGAAGGTGCAAAAGAATCGATACTTACCTACAATTTAATCAAAACCTTAGACAATTATCTTCTATTGGAAGTCGATTTGGAAACAGGAAGACATCATCAGATTCGTGCTCAGCTTTCAAAAATTGGAATTCCAATCAAAGGTGATCTGAAATATGGTGCGCCACGTTCCAACTCCGATGGAGGAATTTCTCTTCACGCCAGGAAATTGGAATTTGTACATCCGGTGACAAAAGAAAATGTTATTATAATCGCTCCTGTTCCGCAGAACGATGCAGTCTGGAAAGCTTGTGAAGAATAAATTAATAAAAAAACCGAAAGGAATCTTTCGGTTTTTTTAGTTTTTATAAAGTGGACGTTTCTTCTTTTTTCTCCTGATTAAGCAGGTTTGGAGATTCTTTCGCCAACTTATTTTTCGTCGGGATTTTATAATTGAAAGAAAGTCCAAAGTTTCTCGTGTCATTTTTATTTCTGATGTACACGTTTGGAAGTGCGTTAGTTGTTCTCAGATTTGTTTCGTTGGTATTGAAAACATCATTTGCAAACAACGTTAACGTCATTCTGTCTTTATTGAATTTCCTTGACAGTGATAAATTCAATGTGTTATAGAATGATTTGTTTGGATAATAAAAGAACTCATTTCCTTTGGTAAGATACGTATAATTGGCATTGAACTTAACTTTGTATGGCAAAATAAACTGTCCGGAAACATTATATGTCCAGTAACCTTTCGGATTGATAATCTGGTCCATTTGCTGTAACTGGTAAGAACCATAGAGGAAAATAAAACTCACCTGGTCAGGATTCATATCCATTTTCATAATGTCTTTGAACGGTGTATTGAAAATGGCCAAAGGAATTGGGAATCCGATATTGAAATTATGCGTTTTCAAACGGTCAAGATTGTCGCTTGTTTGAATAATCACATCGCCTTTTCTCTCCACGATTTGAACCACTTGATTTTTGGCATTTGTGAAATTATAACCAATGAATGCATAGTTCAAAGCGCTTAATTTTACTTCAAAATTGTCGAAAATCGTAGGTTGAAGATTTGGGTTTCCTGAGAAATCGATGTTTTCATTTCCGTATCTTGTGTTGTTTGGATTCAGATTGGCAACATTCGGTAATGTGATTTTCTTGTTATAATTAATATTAAAGAAAGCCATTTTTGGAATAATGTTGTACTGAATACTCGCATTGGGGAACACTTTGAATTTTTCAAACGGTCTCAGGTTGTCATAATTTCCACTATCAAAATTGAGACTCGTCCCATTGATGTTGTAATACTCTCCTCGAAGTCCCAAAACAAAATCCATTTTGCCTTTGGTTGCACTCGCTTCGGAATAGAAAGCCGTCGTTTTACTCTTGTAATCCAAGTTTTCTACGCCAAAATTATCAGCTGAAAATTCCAATTGGTCGTAGAAAGCGCCTAAGCTCAGTTTTCCTTCATCTAAAACCTTGATTGGCTGAGCATAATCTACTCTGAAATTGTAAACATTTTGGTTGGAACCATTGTTTAAAACCTTATCACTCGTAGAAGGTGTTGGCAAGATATTCCTTCCGGTTTGACCAAAATCATTGCCGAAATTGGTATAAGAACCTTTGAACTCCAGTTTTTTGTTCTTATCGTCAAACTTTTTCTGATACGTTGCTGTCACCTCATTTCTTGTATTGCTTTGGTCAATGATATCTCGGCCGGTAGATTCTGTTCCGTTGAATAGAGAATACTTGTCCACGTAACGGTCAGAAGAACCTAGCGAAAGATTATAATTCAAAAGCAGTCGGTCTTGTCCGATATCAAATGTGAAAGCACTTCGCAAATATTGATTTCTGTTGACGTTATCATTGTAAAGTCGTGAGATTTCGTCAATCGTGGATTTTGTTTCGCTTTCATTATAATTTTGTCCGACATTCAGCTGCCATCCAAACCATTTATTTTTTGAGTTGAGCGTTAAACTATTATTGAATTTACTTCTGTAATGGTTATAATTACTGAAACGATAACCACCAGCATAAGTTGCAGACAAATAGGACTTGGCAGTTCTGCTGGTAATAATGTTGATAATGGCACCACCGGAAGTGGCCGGAAATTCTGCCCCAGGCTGTGTAATAATTTCAATTCTCTCGATGCTGTTTGCCGGAAGTCCTTCCAGATAAGCTGTTAGTTGCGTACTGTAGATATTCAGCGGTCGTCCGTCCATATAAACATCCAGCGATTTTCCCTGGTAAATCATTCCCGCCATCTCGGAAACTACCAACCCAGGGATTTTTTGTAAACCTTCTAATGTATTTCCGGAGTTAAGATGTGGCTGTTCAGAAAAATCGTAGATAGTTCTGTCTGCTTTTTGTTCAACAGCTTTTTTAGTTTTGGTAATCGTTACCGCTTCAATCTGTTTTTCCTTGTTGTCTGTTTCCTTTTTTTCAGCCTCCTGGGCAAAGTAGATTTGACTTAGAAATAGAGCCGAGATTGGAAGAATAGATTTTACTTTCATAGTTTAGTTTGTAATGGATTAGACTTCCAAAAACTTAATTTGTTACATTAATAAACTATTGAGCTCTGTTTTTTTCCTCAAAATTGACATTTCTGTTGTTGGCTTTCACCTTTTGATTTCCAAAATTGTAAGTCACACTGAAAGTCAATCTTCTTGCATCCCAATAATTATCAAAAGATTGTGTATTATCTTTAAAATAAACACTTCCTCTATAACCAGATGTTTTGAAGATATCGTTTACGGAAAGATTCATCTGCAAGGCTTTTTCCATTAGACTCATTTTGATACCAGCATTTACACTATATCTGTTTTTGGTAGAATTGTTTCCTCCTTTGGAAGGTAAAGATTGCCAGTAATTAGCAAAGAAAAAAAATGTTTTTGCCTTATTCAGTTGAAAAGTATTGTTAGCCGAATAATAGAATGATTGTCCGTTTCTCGCAATAGCATCGTACTTTGTTATCTGTGTATCACTGTAGCTGAGTGAAGTCGATAAATTGGTTTCCCAAATCTTGACAAACGTATCAGTATAATTAAGATTAAGACCATAAGTATCCTGATTGTAATAATTATGAAAAGTGCTTACAATACTAACGCCGTCAATGAATGTAATCTGGTCAAAATTGGCAAGACTTCTTTCATAATATAAACTTGCATTAAACTTACTTTTGAAAATATAATTGAATTCAAAATTATGATTGAATGAAGGCTGAAGACTTGGATTTCCAGCATAATAACTATTCGGGTTGGAATACCAACGGAACGGGTCCAAAGCTCGGAAGTAGGGTCTGTTTATCCTTCTCGAGTAATTGATGCTGAATTGATTATTATCATTCGCTTTGTAAGAAATATATGCTGTTGGAAATAACTTCCCATAATTATTTTCTGAACTGGATTGAGTTGTTGGAGAGAAGCCTTTTGTTTCTGCATATTCATAACGCAAACCAAATTTTGCCGACCATTTTTCTCCGAAATCTTTGCTTGCGCTGATATAGGCTGCATAGTTTTTCTCATCATAATTGAAAAGATTACTTCTTTGTGGATCGATGACGTAATTGCTATTAGTAAAATTAAAATAACCTATGTCAGAATTATTGGAAAACTGGCTGTATTTCAATCCGGTTTCCAATTGTATCTTTTTGAAATTAAGTGTTAAATCTCCCTGCCCGGAATAGATTTTATAATCAACAGATGAGAGATTTTTCACGATTTGTTCAGATTGGTCAGCTAAATCAGTCGTTACAAAATTAACATTAGTCTCCGGAAGATTTCCATAATAATTGGCTCCAAAACTTAACTTATGCTCACCGAATTTTTGGTCATAATAGAGATTCAGCATTTGAGAAGTTGAGGTTGAGCGGTGTTTGGAATCTGTGTCAATATTTAATGTATTGATGTCATTCGTAAAATAGTGCGAAACCGAATTGATATCCATATTAGAATGGCCTTTCGCAAAATCATAGATGAATCCGATATTTGCTTTTTCACTTAATGAGTAATCCAAGCTTGCGTTCACTCCCAATCCATCGTTCATATCACGTCTTTCATCTCTGCTGATGCTGGAATTTTCTCCAATGATTTTATAATTTTCGACTGACCTTTTCTCACTATCATAACCTCGAAATTTAACCGAGGATTTTAGTTTCTCATTTTGATAATTGAGACCAAGCGCGCCGCCAAAACCTCCATAAGTGGATTGTTGATAATAGGTATTAGTGTAACCGCTCCAGCCAAGATTCTGATTTTTTTTCAGAATGATATTGATGATTCCACTGTTTCCCTGAGCTTCATACTTTGCAGGCGGAGTTGTGATAACCTCGATTTTTGAGATGTTTTCTGAACGAAGATTTTTCAGATAGTTCATCAGTTCCAATCCCGAGAGATTCAGCATTCTGTCGTTGACCATTACGGAAACGCCACTTTTACCTGCAATATTAATTAATCCTTGTTCTTCATCAACTTTCAGCAAAGGTGTATTGGCAAGAACCTCTGTTCCAGAACTTCCTTCCGAAACCATCGAATTCTGAACATTATAAACCAAACGGTCCACTTTTCTTTCGATGATTTTTTTCTTTCCATCCACCGTTACGGTTTCTATGTTTTGAACTTTTACAGTATCCTGTGTTTGGGCAAAAGATAATGTACTAAATAATGCTGAGGCAAAAAGTATTGATTTCTTCATACTATTATTGACAATTGATTCGCAGAATTTGTTACATTATGTTAATTAGACTTATCAAATGAAGTTAGTTCGCTCTGTCTTTTTCTTCGAAATTAATCTGCTTTTTGTTGATTTGTTTTTTCTTATTTCCGAAAGTATAATTCACGCTCAAACGAAAACTTCTTCCATCCCAATAATTATTGAAATGCTGACTGTTATCTCTGAAATACATATCTCCACGGAATCTCTGAGCAAAAATATTCGTCACCGTTGCATTGATTTGAAGTTGCTTTTCCATTAGAGAAACCTTGATTCCGGAATTCAGATTGGAAAAATTATGGAAATAAGAATTCACATTTTTATAAGGTAAACTTTGGTCATAGTTTAGGAATAGAGAAACCGTTTTTGATTTATTTAAAATAAATGTATTGTTGATAGAATAGCTTACCGAAGTTCCTTTGGATGTTTCCGCACTGATATTGAAAACTTCTGAGTTTTGATAAGATGCGTTTGCAGAAATAGTCGCTTCCCAGAATTTGAAAAAAGTATCTGTGTAAGAAACATTAGCTCCATAAAAATTATTGTTATAGTAGTTCTGATAATCTCCATTTTGAGAAATACCATCCAAGTAACCGATTTGCCCAAAAGCATTAGTCAATCTAAGATAATAAACGCTTGTCGAAAGCTTGTTGTTATATGTATAACCCAATTCATAATTATTAATGTAAGAAGGCGTCAACAAAGGGTTTCCTGATGAATAAGAATATGGATTTTCATACCAGCAGAACGGATTCAAATTGCTCATACTTGGTCTGTTGATTCTTCTGGAATAGGACAAGCTGAAAACATTTTTATCCTCTTTATAAGAAACGTAAACCGAAGGAAACCATTGCGCATAAGAGAAATTATTCACAGAGCTTTTTACAACTGTATTTTCATATCGGATTCCAGCTTTTGTTTCCCAATGTTCTCCGAAATTTTTAGCAAAACTTCCGTAAACAGCATAATTCTCCTCGCGATAATTGAAAGTACTGCTTTTTTCATTATCAATAATGAATTGATTGTTTTCTAAATCAAAGTATTTCAAATCTGCAGAGTTTCTGAATTGATTGAATTTAACACCGGTTTCAATCGTTCCAAATTTAAATGGCAATTCTAAGTCGCCCTGAACAGAGAAAATCTGAGGTGTAATTTTTGACAACGTTTTCACATCCTGAATTGTATTTTCAGGAAGAGTCAAAGTCGAGAAATTAACTTCGGTTTCGTTATTATTTTTGTAAAAATTACCGGCGAAACTCAATTTCTTTCCAAGTGAATCCAACTTCAAATCATAATAAGTACTGAAAGTATGAGTCGGTGATTTTTCCCTGTGAAAAGTATTGGTCAAAAGATTTTTTTCTGTCAAATCAGGACTGATGTTTCTCGTTGTGTTAAAGATATCCATTCCTGATTTTTCGTGTCCGAAAATATATTCCATTCCAACTTCTGAGTTTTTATTGATTTTGTAAGAAGCGTTCAAACTCGGTGTCAAATCCTGCCACATATCTTTTCGTGTAGACTCACTATAATTCTGTGATTCTCCAAGTATAGTATATCTTTCATTAGAGCGTTTTGCACCATCAATGTAGCTGGTTTTTAAACTTAAACTAAGCTTTTCGGTTTGGTAATTAAGTGTTCCGTTGGTTGTTCCATTGAAGTAAGTTCTCTGTGTAATGCCAGTGCTGATATTGCCACTAAAACCAAGATTCGGATTTTTTTTCAGAATAATATTGATGAGCCCGCTGTTTCCTTGCGCTTCATATTTCGAAGGCGGTGTGGTAATCACTTCGATTTTTGAGATGTTTTCTGAACGAATCGATTTCAGATAATTCAAAAGAGCAGCTCCTGAGAGATTCAGCATTTTTCCGTTAATCATCACATTTACGCTACTTTTTCCTGTGATAGAAATCGTTCCGAGATTCTCATCCACTTTCAACATTGGAACATTGGCAAGAGTTTCGCCGGCATCCATTCCCTGAGATGCGATAGACGCATCTACATTGAAGACCAATCTGTCAGCTTTTCTCTCCAATAATTTTTTCTTCACAAGAATATTAACCTGTTCGATTTCTTTAAGGCTGTCTTTCTGAGTCTGAGCAAAAGTTGCAGTTGAAAGTAAGCTGGCGATAAATAGATATTTTAGTTTCATAAGTTTTATTTTAATCGTTGTAAAATCTTGATGCAAATGTATTTTCAGGACTTCCCTAATGAAATAGCGTTTAGATTTGATAAGGTTTTAATTCGACCAAACTATTTTCATCGATGAAAAAAGGGTGTTCATAGAATTTGGCGGTTCAGATGTTTTCACTGTCCGTATTTTTGGAATATGAAAAAAGTAACTCTCATATTGATTTTGGCTTCAATGATGTCTTGTATCGGAACGCATCGGGTAGATGTTTGGAAAACAATGATAATTGCTCCTGGAGACAGTATTGTCGTGCAAAAAGTAAAAGCACCTGCAACTTTAGAAATTAAAAATTTTTCTGATAAAAAATTAACATTGGTTTCACAGTTAAATATGCCAAAAACCATTATCGCAAACTCTCAATTAAATTACAGATTACCGAAAAAAAGCAGATTGATATTGGAAAACCAAAATCCTGACCCGGTTTCTATACATTTGCATTATTCTTCGTCAAGGCCTATTCTAATTAATAACAAAGAACTACGATGAAAAAACAACATATCCTTTTAATACATTTTTTTTACTGGCTATATTTTATTTATTATCAGTTTCGTTTTCAGTTTTTACCTGACAGTTCAGAATCAGAATTTCAGACATATGCCTTAGGATATTCTTTTTTGTTTGTTAATGTGATTGTGTTTTATCTTAATTATCTGGTCGTTCTTCCCTTCGCTTATAAAAAGCAAAAGCTTTATGCTATTATTTTAGGAATAATTTCTATGTTTTTGTGTTTCAGTTTTTTGAGATATTCTATTGAGGAAGTTCTTTATCCGATGTTTCTTGGCATCAGGAATTATAATGAAAAAACATCTTTGGCTTATTATATCTACGACAATACTTTTTTTAGTTATACAACTATTTTTATAAGTTCTCTGATTTGGTTTTTAAATAATGCATTGAGCTCTGAAAAAGAAAAAAGTAAACTCATTGAAGAGAAAAAAATTTCTGAACTACAAGCTTTGAAAACCCAGATTAATCCGCATTTCATATTTAACACTCTTAATAATATTTATTCTTTGGTTTATCAGCAATCTGAAAAAGCTTTACCTGCAATAGAGGAACTGAGTCAATTATTGAGATACAGCACCAAAGATTTGGAAAGGGATTTTATATTTTTGGAAAAGGAAGTTGGTTATCTTGAAAGTCTGATTGAGCTTGAAAAATTAAGAATCAAAAATCCGGAATTATTAATCATTGAGAAGAGAATCAATTTTCCGAATCTTAATATTTCTCCAATGCTTCTCGTTCCGTTTGTAGAAAATGCTTTCAAACATGGCGATTTTTCAGGAAAAGGATTTACTTTGAAGATTTCTGATGAGAATCAAAAACTCAATTTTCATCTTCATAATTTTAAAAAACAACGTTCCAAAGATTCACTTTCCGGAATAGGAATCGGAAATGTTAAAAAAAGACTGGAAATCCTCTATCCAAAAAAACACAAACTCAATATCATTGAAACCGAAACAGAATATTCTGTAGATTTGAAAATCGATTTAACTAATTAAACTACTTTTGTCATTCTGAATGGAGCAAAGCGAAGTGAAGAATCTGAGATTCCTCCTACGCCGGAATGACATTATGATTTGATATGAGAAAAATTAAATGCATCGTTGTGGATGACGAACCTCTCGCAGTTTCTTTGCTGGGAAGTTACGTTGAAAAAATTCCGTTTTTTGAATTGGTTTTTTCAACGGAAAACCCAATTGAAGCTTTAGAATATATTCAGAAAAACGAAGCCGATTTGATTTTTTTGGATATTCAAATGCCGGAACTCACGGGAATCAATTTTATGAAAATCGTGGGCAACAAACTGAAATATATCCTCACAACAGCTTACTCAGAATATGCCTTGGAAGGCTATGAACATAATGTGATTGATTATCTTCTGAAACCAATTTCGTTTGGTCGTTTTGAAAAAAGTGCTTTGAAAGCTCAGGAACGATTTCCAAATGAAGAATCCCAGAATTCTCATTTTTTCATAAAATCATCAGGACAACAGCACCGGATCAACTTTGATGACATTCTTTATATTGAAAGTATCAAAGATTATGTCAGCATCAAAACCGAAAATCAGGAATACATTGTACTTGACACGTTAAAATCTCTGGAAAATCAATTGCCTGAAAACTTTGCAAGAGTTCATAAATCCTTTATTCTGAACCTTGAGAAAATAGAGAAAATCGATGTGAAAAATGTCTTTCTTAATTCAGGAAAAGAAATTCCAATAGGCGAAACCTACAAATCCGAATTCTTTTTGAAAATCAAAAAATAATAATTTATATATGTAATATTCTAACTTGTAACTTTGTTTATTGCATTTTATGGAGAAAATATGTTAATTTTGCATTGTAAAAACACATAAATGCAAGAAAAACTATTAACGATTATTAATTCTATCAAAAAAAATAAATTTGAGGAACCTGTTTTGGAAATTAAACCTGAACAGAAACTTAGAGAAGACCTTAATTTCGATTCTTTTGATCTTGCAGAGCTTACCGTAAAAATTGAAGAAGAATTTGGAGTAGATATATTTGAGGATGGATTAGTGAATTCTGTGGACGAAATTTATGCAAAACTCTGATGCTTTTCTTAATAGATCGCAATTTTTCTCTCTCGTACGAAGAAATTCTGCAGCATATTGATTCCGAAGACTCTTATATCGATTGCTATATTTATCCTAATCTGAAATCATTTTTTCTTAATTGGATTTTTGCATTAGTTAATCAAAAGAGTATTGCTTTGATAGATTCTGACATCTCAGAAAAAGAGATTTTGTCAAACGATTTACAGGTCAATCAATTAATAAAAATTGAGAATCCGGTTAAGATTGGTTCGATTGAAGAATTAGTTGATTCTATTAATAATTCAACTTCCGAGATTACACTTTTTACTTCCGGAACAACTGGATTTACAAGAAAATTCACTCATCCACTGAGAAACCTTATTAGAAAAATTAATATTTCTGAAGAGAGAAAAAACGATGTTTGGGGATTTGCTTTTAATCCGACACACGTTGCAGGTGTTCAGGTTTTTTTTCAGGCTATTTTGAATCGGAATCTTTTGGTTAACGTTTTTCTTGCGCCGAAAGATTTTGTGATTGATGCAATTGACGAATACAAAATTACGAACCTTTCATCAACTCCAACTTTTTATCGATTACTTTTACCGTTGAAAAAATCATTTGATTCGGTTAAAAAAATTACGATTGGTGGTGAAAAGTCAGATGCCTTTTTGATTTCTGAAGTTGAGAAAGCTTTTCCAAATGCAAGAATCAACAATGTTTATGGTTCTACGGAAACCGGACCTTTGTTCTCATCTCAAAATGATGAATTTTTTGTTCAGGATAAATATATTGGTTTTATAAAAGTGGTTGATGACGAATTATATATTCACAAGGATTTATTCGGAAAAACAACTCAACTGAATTTGATTGACGGTTTTTATCCAACCGGAGATTTGATAGAATGGATTGATGATGAGCAGAAAAGATTCCGTTTTACATCAAGGAAAAATGAATTAATCAATGTTGGCGGTTACAAAGTGAATCCTTATGAAGTGGAAGATGAACTGATACAACATTCCAAAATCCGAAATGTAAGAGTCTACGGAAAAGCCAATGCTGTTTTAGGAAATATCATTTGTTGCGAAATTGAACTTCACCCGGATTCTGAACTGAAAGAAGAAGAAGTCAGATTTTTCTTGAACGGAAAAATTCAAAACTTTAAAATTCCTAGAAAAATAACCTTTGTTGACAAAATAGAGTTAACCAGAACCGGAAAAAAGAAAATAGTATGAATGTATTGATAACAGGAGTTTCCAGAGGTGTTGGTTTAGAAATCAGCAAGTTATTTCTAGAAAATGGACACACAGTTTATGGAATCAGCAGAACCGAATCCGAAGAGTTGAAAGTTTTGAAAAAACAATATCCAAATCAGCTTTTCTTCAAAGCTTTTGACTTGTCTAATCCGGAAAATATCAAACAATCTGTTTTCAAAGACTTTATAAATAATCACATTCCGATTCATGTTTTAATCAACAATGCGGCGGTTGCTTACGATGATATTGTGACAAATCTTAATATCGACGAGTTGAGAAAAATGTTCGATATCAATCTTTATTCACCAATGTTTATGACAAAGTATGCGATTCGAAATATGATTTACAATCGGATTTCCGGAAGCATTATCCATATTTCGTCAATCAGTGCTCATACAGGTTACAAAGGTTTGTCGATGTATGCTTCTTCCAAAGGCGCATTGCAGTCTTTCTCCAAAAATATTTCCAGAGAATGGGGCGAGCGTGGAATCCGTTCCAACATCATTGTTCCAGGCTACATGGAAACTGCGATGAACGCCAAACTGACTCAGGAACACAAAAACCGAATCTTCAAAAGAACAGCTCTGAAAAAAGAAACCGACATGGTATCTGTAGCAGAAACCGTTTTGTTCTTGGCGGGGGAAAAATCAAAATCAATTACCGGACAGGAAATTTTCGTAGATTCTGGAACGTTATAAAAAACAAAACAATGATCAATCTGATTTATAAAGCGCTTAACATCATTCCCAAAACGATTGCTAAAATCGAGAAACTTTACTCTTACAGCATTCTCAATTCGCATTCCGGAGTCAAGCTTCATTCTGATTTGAAGATTGGTAAAGCAACCACTTTTGAATTGGATGACAACGCCAAATTTGAGATTGGGAAAAACGTCATTTGGAGAGACCACAATGCTATCAGGATCAGAAAAGGAGGTACACTCATTTTCGGAAACAATGTGGACCTCAGTCATTATATTTCTATCAATTGTTTGGATAAAATTGAATTAGGCGATGATACCTGTATTGCAGAAGGCTGTAAATTTTATGACCACGACCACGCTTTTGACACAAAACCAGAATACGTTTGGCATAAAGACAAATTCAATACAGCACCAATTATCATTGGGAAAAATGTCAAAATCTACAGCAATGTTACCGTTCTCAAAGGTGTAACAATTGGTGATAACTGCATCATCGGAGCCAACTGTGTCATTTCCAGAAATGTTCCCGCCAATTCAATCATCTTCGGAAAACACGAGCTGATGAGGTTGCCATTGATGTAGTTTCTATTTGACTGCGTCGAACCACTTCGCTAGGTTTGGGCAGCTTAATCCGCCTTCCGTTCCCGCTTTTTTCTTTTTTTGTAAAAAAGAAAAAGAGCTCCACTCAAGTCGGGCTGCGAGAGATTTACCGTTTTAAAAAATACTATGAAAAAAATTAAAAACTTTTTAAGGTAAAAAAAAATCTGTACCGTCTTATTCGTATGGAGTCGCTATCTTTACAGCAAATGTCCGAAAAAAAATCTGCATCGATTACGGAAGTCGTGAAAAATTACGGCTCTCAGCTTTTGCGCTTTATTAATTCTAAAGTGGCAAAGACGGAAGATGCAGAAGATATTCTTCAGGAAGTTTGGTTTCAAACCAGCAGATTGACCAATCTGGATGAACTGGAAAATGTCGGAGCCTGGTTATATTCGGTCACCAGAAACAAGATCATCGATAGTTATCGGAAAAAGAAAACTGAATCACTGGAAGATTTTGTCTATCAGGACGAAGACGGCGAACTGAATGTGAAGGATATTCTTTTGGCTGATGATACCAATAATCCGGAAATCGGTGTGTTCAAAGAAATGTTTTGGAATGAGTTAATGAAAGCTCTGGATGAATTACCGGAAAAACAAAAGCGTGTTTACATACAAAACGAACTTGAGGATAAAACTCTGCAAGAAATTGCGGATGAAGAGGGCGAAAACATAAAAACAATAATCAGTAGAAAATCTTATGCTGTAAAACATTTGCGAAAAAAATTGCAGATACTTTACAACGATTTAAATGATTAATTATTAAAAAAATGAAAAGAAATAGAAAGAAATTTTGGATGATTTTTCCTTGCGTGATAGGTGCAGTGGGATTATTTATTTGGTTTTTCCAATGGCTTTGGAATATTCTATTACCCGATATTTTGGGAGTGAAAGCAATTAATTATTGGCAATCGGCTGGAATCTTATTGTTATCGAAAATCTTGTTTGGAGGTTTCAATGGTGCTAAAGAAAAGTTTAAAAGACGAAATGATTTTAATATTGGAATAGGAGATAGAAGAGAACATTGGAGGCAGAAATTTGAAACTCAATTTTGTGGAAGCGAAGAAGAACGTGAGAAGTTTAAGGAAATGTGGAAGCAAAGATTCGAATCTAAATTCTGCAGACCAGAAGAATCTCGGCCAGAAGAAAATAAAATATAAAAAAGTCTCACAAATTTGTGAGACTTTTTTATATTTTAACCGCCTAATTCTAATTGATTCTTTACAAGCTCAAAGTAGCTCCCTTTCATTTTTGTTAATTCTTGATGACTCCCAATTTCTACAATTTTACCATTATCCAGCACTACAATTTTATCCGCATTTTTAACCGTTGAAAGTCGATGAGCAATAATAATTACTGTTTTCTCTTTGAAAAAAAACTGCAAATTGTCATGAATGATTTTTTCATTTTCTGAATCAAGAGCAGATGTAGCTTCATCGAAGAATAAAAATTGCGGATTTTTGTAAACTGCTCTCGCGATAAGAATTCTTTGTTTCTGCCCTCCTGATATGCCATTACCGTCTGCTCCAATTTGAGTACTTAATTTAAGAGGAAGTGTACTTATAAAATCATTTAAATTAGCAATCTCTATCGCATAATTTAATTTTTGAAAATTAATATCTTCTTCACCAACGGCAATGTTTTTTGCAATTGTATCATTAAAAATAAAACCGTCTTGCATTACTGCGCCTATGTTTTTTCTCCATTCTCCCGAATGTATATCCATAAAATTGGTTTTTCCTAAAGATATATTTCCCAAATCTGGTTCATAGAATTTTAGAAGTAATTTCATAAGGCTCGTTTTACCACTTCCGCTTGTTCCTACTATTGCCGTAATTTTATTTTTTGGAATAGTTAAAGAGATATTATCTAAAACTCTCATGTCGTTTCCAAAATAAGAAAACGATATTTCTTTAAGGTAGATATCTTCGGATTTGACTGCCGGTTCATTCTCTATATTTTTTCTCTCATCTTCGTTTTCTTTTTCGTAAATCTCATTTAGCCTTTCCAAGCTTATTTTTGCATCTTGAGAACTTCTGATAAAATCAACTAGTTGGGAAAGCGGAATATTAAGCTGTCCAACAATAAATTGTATAGACAACATCTCTCCTAGTGTAATTTTATTATTTATAACTAGACTAGCGGAAATAAAAGTGATTAAAATATCTTTCAAATGGTTTAAAAAACTAGATCCTATGTTCTGCCATAGTTCTACGTTTTGTAATTTTATTTGAATACGATATATTTTATTTTGAATTTTTTCCCAATCTGTTGTTTTCTGAGATTCAGCTCTGTTCAATTTGATTTCCTGCATTCCGGAAATAATTTCCATCGTCTTTGACCTTTCTTCTGCTTGTTGTTCAAACCTCATGTAATCTAGAATTTTTCTTTTCTTTGAAAAAAATAATAGCCACAAAGTGTATAGAATACTTCCAATAAAAAAGATTACAAACACCTGATAATTGTAATACAGCAAAATACTTCCAAACACAATGAAATGAATGAAGGAAAAAAAGGTATTTAGAGAACTTCCGGTAAGATAGGATTGCACTCTGTAATTATCATTCATCCTCTGTATCAAGTCTCCGGTAATTCTGGAATCGAAGAACGAAATAGGAAGTCTCATCATTTTTTTTAAAAAGTCAGAAACCAATACAATATTGATTCTATTGCTTAAATGAAGTAAAATTCTTGACCTGATTGCCTCAACGATAATTTGTCCTAAAAACAATGCTAATTGAGCAAAAAGAATTGTGTAGATAAAATTTATATTTTTAGGTTTAATACCTTTATCCACAATGTTTTTTGTGAAAAATGGAAAGAAAAAAGATATAATATTTTCTATCAGTAGAGCTAAAATAAGATATAGAAGTAGTGTTTTTTGCTTCTTTAGATATTTTATGAAACGAGAATATGGATTCGTTTTTTTACAATTAAATCTTTGTTTCCCAAAATCGGAATTGGGTTCTAATAAAAGAATAATACCTTCTTCTGTATTTCCATTTGCAGTTTCATTAATCCAATTTTTAATAAAATCACTATGACTATATTTTACTTTTCCCATCGCAGGGTCAGCCACATAGACTCTGTTTGGGTCGATTTTATATAATACCACATAATGGTAGTTTTTCCAAAAAACAATACTTGGCAGAGGTGCCTCCAATAAAGTTTCAAAACTAATTTTTGTTCCAAATGCATCAAACCCAATACTTTCTGCTGCTTTGGAAATATTATAAAGACTGCTTCCTTCACGGCTAGTTTTAGAAAGATTACGCAAATCCTGAATAGAAAGATGCTTTTTGTAATAAGCACTGATGATTTTTAAACAAGTGGGGCCACAGTCTTTTCCATCAAATTGTTTGTAAAAAGGAAAGGGTCTAAGTCTATTTTTTATTCTTGAAATTAATTTCATCTAATTCTTTTTGAACATCTTGGATATATATATCATCAAAAACCACTTGGTAATTATCATTATTTTTTATTCCATTTTTTATTAAATCGAATGCCTGATTGATATTGTCTCGATAATCATTAAAACGATTCATTTTTTTAAGAAGGAGTGCTTTGTAGTAATAGTTATCTGCTATTTTTGTAATACTATTTGCGAGATCGTAGTGTTTTAAAGCTTCCTCATTTTTTCCTAATTTATCCAGACATCTGGCTTTATATAATGCTACTTGGTATGGGAAAAAATTGTTCTCTCGGGTTGCTTCGTAAGTTTCTTTTATATTACGGTCAAACTCTTGTATCGCTTTTTCATATTGTTTGAGTTGCATATAATTAATCCCTTTCAAATAATGAAAATTATCGCCATTGGCTACCAAATTTGGCTGATGCTGCATGTGAGTTTCATATAGCTCTAATTTTTCTAAAGATTTTTTATAATCATGGTAAAAAAACAAAAGAACCCAGCCATAATAGGCATTTGTAGCTGGATCTATTTTTGAGGCTTCATCCAATTTTTCAATCGCTTGAACCCAATAGCCATTTTTAGTATTTTGTACGGAAGAATGTCTTATCATCTCAGGTTTTATATTCTTGATATTATGAATTCCGTATTGCATCATTTCTTCGCCAATATCATCCATTCCGAAATAGCTTGACCAATATCCAATTTCAAATATCTTTTCAGGAGATTTAATATCGATTGTGTCATTATATTTTTTGGAAATTTGGGCTAATCTATCAACTGCTTTTGGGGAAAGTTTCTGAGCATTTGATAGAATATAAATTCCCAAAAAGAATAATACCGTTGCAATTTTTTTTATCATTTAATTGATTTTATTTGGGTAGAATGTCAGTAATCTCGCCATTTTGTATTTTAAAAATATAATACTGGTGAAAGTTTTGTATTGCTTGATTTTCTGCAATAGGTTTCCATATTTTCAAAGATTTCACAAGATTCAAAATGTCTTGTTTTATTTTATCATTTAGTTCACAGTATTTATAATCAAACCCGAAACTTTCGAGAGAGTAATTTCCGGTTTCTCCTTTACAATTGACCCAGAAAGTAATATGCAAGATTCCGGTATTATTTTCTAAATGAGAATAGTCTTCTGCGTGATATTTTGCCTTAAAAATTGATTTTACCGCATAAAAATCTGGAACATAATTTCCTGAATTTTGCAGATAATAATATGGATATACTTTTTTATCCCCACATAACTGTAGATCTTGGCTTTGTTGACCAAAACTTTTTAAGCTAATTAAAAAGAACAAGAAAATTATACTTCTAAACATTGTGGATTATTTTTCAGAAAAGTAGAAAAATTAAAATTATAAGTTTGATTTTCCATGTTAAAATTTTCTACAATTGGATAGTATTTGTTATATATTTCAATCCACTTGTCTTTTATTTTGTAAAATATTTCCAATCCAATCTCTGTGAAAATATCTTTTGATCTGTTATTTACAAATGAAATATCTCTAGGAATTCTATTAAAAAGCTCTGATACAGGAATAGACGTATAAAACAATTGTAGATCATAATGACATCTTTGAATATAAAGCAATATTCTTCCAAGGGCCTCTAATCTTTGTATTTCAGAAAAATCATTGTTTTCCAAAGATGCGTCTAAACATATAAAACTTGCATAATATGTATATAAAGCATGAAACCAAATCTCAACGCTCCTGTTTTGTTCAGTTTTATATGGCATAGCCAAACTCTGTATTGTTGTATTCTCATCATCTATCAGGAAAAAAAGTTTTTTATCAAAAAGCATCGTATACATTAAGACATGACCAGTCTGATGCGCTATGTCATCTACAAAAAAAACTTCGTCATAATTTTCTTGATAAGCATTATAAAAAGAAATCCCAAGAGCTTTTTTATATGCAAAAGAATTTGTGTTGTATGGTAAAGTATCAAAGACAATGCATTTTGGACAATATTTATCTATCAATACAAAATATTCAGGCAGATTTTTTTTGATTAATTGATAAGCTCTTGTTAAATGATGTATATTTTCTTTACTGATTTTGGAAATTTCATACTCATATTCACCAAAACATTGATCCAGTAATTTGTCTTTGTAAACTAATAGTTCAATATTAGTATCTTCTATAATTGTAGGGTGCTCCGTAATTGTTTCAATATCATTACGCCGGTTATATTTGTGGTTGTCTATCCATCCAATGTTTCTGATATATGTTTTTTCAAAATTACTCGTGACTATTTTCTTATTGCCAGTCCAATCTGCATACAGAATAGTTTCTATCAAATCTGGATCTTTTGTAATATTATCATTGTTGCTAAAATACAGGTTGATAAAAGGATTTGAATAAATAGATTCATCCTCAAAATCTATATGATCAAAAATATCTTCATTATTTTTATATAATAGCATTTTTATATTGTCATTCCATTCTTGACGTCCTTGTTCTAATAAAGGAAGAATTGTTGGTAACATTTATTATTTGTGTTTTTAGTTTATAAAAAGAGAGAGAGAAATAATCCTCTCTCTCAAAATTATTATAGTGAAGTAGATGCGCTACAAGAATTATCACCAGGATGACAATCTTGAGCTGGAGTTTTTCCTCCTACAACTTGCGTTAATAATGTAGTTACTTCTGTAACGTTCGCTTTCTTTTTGAAAGATTCTAAATTTAATTTTTTCATTTTGATAATTTTAAATATTTTGCCTACTCTTTTATGATGCTTTTCGGCGTTCGCATTTTTTGATTGCAATCGTATATAAAAACCTAAAATATTTGCAACTATTTTTTGGTTTTGACATTCCTTATAATGAATTATTTCCTTCTTCGACTCTTCCTTTATCAGATTCCTGTTTGTTGGTTTCTTTACTTTTTTTGTTGCCGAAAGATTTTGATATAGATAAGGTTATACTTCTTATGTCTCTTCTGTTATTTCTATAAATCTCTCCGATATTAGAGTAATTTACAGTTTTCCAAGTCAAAAAATTAAAAGGATCTGTTGTTTCTAATCTAATTTTAACCCCTTGTTTATCAAAATTTCTTGATAAACTGAATGTAAATCTATTTGAGGCTTCTGTCAATTTATAATTAACTAAAGAAAAATTATTGTAAAAAGAAAAATATGCCTCAGAATTAATACCAGTATTCAGGATGTTTTTATAATAAACTTTCAAATCAAAATTACTAAACGTTGAGTTTGGAACATTCAAATCATTTTTTCTATTAATCTCAGAATTGTCATTAAAAGTAAATGAAGGATTAAAATTCACACTTAATTTATCCTTAATTATTGATTTATTTATGTTTAGACCTACAAAAAACTGGTAATTATTCCCTCTGTAATTTATTGTTTGGATTACTAGTTGATTATTTTGATAATAGTATGAGGATCTCATCACATCATTATTTATCTTGTATGCAAGTGTCAGATTATAATTTTTTCTAAAAGAATAATTTAATCTATAGATTTCTTGTTTATAAACCCCTAGGCTTGGGTTTCCTTTATGAATGTAATTATCATTAATGTAATAAATGAAAGGGTTTATTTCGTTTGCATAAGGTCTTATAATTGATTTTTTATAACTTAAGGCAATTGTGTTTTTGTCATTTGCTTTGTATGATACTATTATGGTAGGGAGCCAATTGTTGTAATCCATTTTATTCACTTCATCAGTTAATATTTGAATGCCGTCGATATTTGTAAATTCACTCCTTAATCCAGCTTTAATAGTTAGTTTTTTAAAATATGTTTTGCTAATTGTTGTGTAAATTCCCAATATATTTTCTTTATACTTAAAAATATTGGTCAAATTACTATTTGGAATATATTCCATACCATTCCAAGAATTAACATAATAAGGGCTATGTTGACTTAAAAAATTATTTTTAAATCCTGTTTCTATAGAGTATCCAGAGTTTCCTAATGATTGAGAATAATCAACCTTAAGAGAATAATTTCTTCTTTCTTCATTAATAGAATTATTGTAAGCATTTATAAGTGTGTTGTCATAGGAATTATAATTACCATCTCCATTACTTTTTCTATATACCCAGTCTAAATTAATTTCTAAATTTCGATTAGATTTTTTGCCTTGAAATTTGTAAAAAAGATTATTAGAAAATAACACGTTTTTATAATTATCATCTTGATTCGTAAAATATTCGTGGGAATTATCTGAATAGTTTTTACTGAATAAAAAAGTTTTAGGATTTGAATAATTCAATTCTAAAATCCCGCCAATACTATTTTCAGGATTAATCTCATATTCAAAAGAATTATTAATACCTATATAATATTCTTCAGTTTTTCTATCTGTATCAATGTATTGTTCCTCAAGAGCATTATAAATCTTATTAATATTATATTCGTAGGATTTTCTTCTATCAACCCCGATGTCAAAAGTTGAACTTTGGCTATATCTACTACGATGATAATTAAGATATGCCATAATCTCTTGACTATTTTTCCTTGTCTGTTTATCTGTAAATGAAATACTACCTTTCCAGCCGTCATCTTCCATTTTCTTCAAAATCAAATCAATCACGGCGCCATCATTTGCATCATATTTTGAAGAAGGCGTTGTGATAATTTCTATTTTTATCAGATTATCTGCCGGCATAGATTTCAGGTAGCCATACAAATCTTTGCCAAGTAATATAGATTTCCTGCCATTAATATAAACTACAGCTGTTTGAAATCCCATTACACTTATACCATTGTCGTCATCTACCATCAATAATGGTGTCTGCTGAAGTACATTCCAAGCATTATTACCAATAACCAAACCCGTATTTTCTACATTAAAAACGAACCTGTCAGATTTAGTCTCCAAAACCGGTTTCTTACCAGTAATGACTACTTCTTGGATTTGTTTTTCCGCAATTATTTTCAAAGAGTCATGCTTTTGGGCAAAAGCATTCCCAATGATAAAAATGAATACTAGATATTTAATCTTTTTCATTCTTTATTTGAATGGGTTTTTAATTTTATGAATCGAGAATTGGGTAGAATAATTACTAAAGTTTCTAGCAATTATTTATTAGGATTTGAAACCGTTATTTTCTTGGAGGAGACTTGGGATCGTCTTCTAATATAGACTGAGGTATTTCTGAATTTGGCTGTATAGTATCCGAAATAATAGATTTACGATCTTTAGAAGTAGGGTAATAATTTGATTGAATTTCTTCAGAGCTGAAACTTTCGTTTCTACATCCTATTAGAATTAGAAATAATAGTAATAAAATTACTTTTGATATTTTCATCGGTTTGTATTTTTGCCAAAACTATATAAGTAATAAGTTCAATCCAAATTATAAATTTTCAAAACAGTTATTAACTTAAAAAAAATAAATACTTGCAAAGAAAATATTGATACATACAAAAAAATTATTTGTAAAAAAATAAATCGACATTTGTAATTAGTTGATTATAAATGCTAATTGGCATTGACTGGAATTTTCCTTAAATTTGTTTTTCTAAACACACAAATGAAATATTTCTTATCAATTTTGTTGATTTTTTCAATGTTTTTTAATGGTTTTGCTAATGATAGCCTGCTGATTTCTTATTCAAATATTCAAAAGGAAATCCAAAAATTGGACAAAGAACCTAAAAAACAATTCAAATGGATTCTCCTACTGATTGAAAAAGCTAAAAAAGAGAATAATTTAGAAAAACTTAACCAAGGCTATTCCTTCGCCAGTACTTATACCCGAGGTAATATTCAAATGAAATATGGTGATAGTCTCTTAAGTACTGCTTTACAGATCAATAATCCAGATATTATTGGAGATTGCTATCTATCAAAGGGTATGATTTATACAAATGAAGAAAAGTATCCTTTGGCATTGGATTATTTTATGAAAGGTTATAATTATATTAAAATTAATAACGACGAATATTTAATTCATAACGCAGAATATCAGATTGCTCAAATAAAAATTTATTTAGGAGAATATCAAGAAGCAAGAAAAATCCTAAAAAGAACCCTGTCTTTTTTTAGAAAGAATCATACAAAAATCAAGAACACAGATTATGCATTGTATTACATATATTCATTGATAAGTTATATAGATGCTAATAGTAAGTTAGGGAATTTCTCCGAAAATGTCGCATTGATAAAAGAGGGTTTGCACTTTACCCGCAACACAAATTATAACAGTTATTATTCCTATTTTGTATCGTTGATAGGTACAGATTTCTATTATCAAAAAAAATATAATTTAGCTATTGAAAAACTTAACTCTGCATTAGAATTAAGCAATGATAACTGGAAGCATTTGACAGAGAATTATTATTTGGGGCTGTCCTACTGGTACAAAGGTGACAAAGAATTTGCGTTGCCATATTTAAAAAAATTGGACGCAGAATATAACTCCAACGGAAAAATAGATCCACAGTTTCGCCCCGCTTTCGAAGCTTTACTAAATTATTATCGTGATAAAGATGATATTAAAAAACAGCTTAATTATATAAATAAACTAATAAAATTAGATAAGATCTACGAGAAAGATTATAAGTACTTATATGCAGCTTTAAAAAAAGAATATGATACTGAAAATTTAAAAAAGCAAAAAGCATTCTTGGAAAAATCGTTAATTAATGAGAAAGATAATAATTTTTTGATAAAATTTATTTTAGTAATCGTTTCAGGAGTCCTTTCTTATATAGTATATTCCTTATATCAAAGACATAAATATTACAAAATACTTTATCTTCAATTTATAAGTAATGAAAATAAGCAAAACCTTACGGAAGAAGATAAATATATTATTCCCTATGTTTCGGATAATATTGATATTAAAGTTTCAAATCACATTGCAGAGAATTATGATTCGTTGGATTTGAATCCAAATCTTGTGAAGGATATGCTTTTGTATTTGTCGGATTTTGAAGCAAAAAAAGGGTTTCTTGATAAGGACATTACCCTAACTAAAATGGCTTCACAATTTGGTACCAATGTTTCTTACTTATCCAAAGTTATTAATTTTTACAAACAAGAAAATTTCCTTAGTTATATTAATACACTTAGATTGAATTATACTCTTGAATTATGGCAAAAAGATCCTCTCACTCGATACTATAGAATTAGTGAAATTTCTAATATGGTAGGATTTAAAACAGTTCAAAGCTTTGCCAAAAACTTTAGAGAGAAATATAAAATATCTCCCAAATATTTTTTGACAAATCTTAATGAAAATAAAAAAGTAGATAAAATGAGTTAGACTACATATCGATTAAAAATAAGTTTTATGAAACTCTATTATGATTCATAAAACTTATTTGTAAAAATTTTAACCTTGTTTTTCCATCTTTTTGATGAGGTTAAGGGCCGAACCGGCTTTGAACCATTCGATTTGTCCGGCATTGTAAGTATGGTTTGCCATAATAATATCTTTAGTTCCATCAGCGTGAACAAACTCCAAGGTCAATTGTTTACCTGGTGCGAATTGGTCTAAATCTAAGAAGTTAATTGTATCATCTTCCTGAATCTTGTCATAATCGTCTTTATTTGCGAATGTGATTCCTAACATTCCTTGTTTTTTAAGATTGGTTTCGTGGATACGCGCAAAAGACTTAACCAAAACAGCTTTTACACCAAGATGTCTTGGTTCCATCGCAGCGTGTTCTCTGGAAGACCCTTCACCATAATTCTCGTCACCAACTATAATTGTAGGAATGCCATCAGCTTTATATTGTCTTGCAGAATCCGGAACTGGTTTGTATTTCCCATCTTCTTCATTTTTAACATTGTTGGTTTCCATATTGAAAGCATTCACAGCACCAATCAACATATTATTGGAAATATTATCAAGATGTCCTCTGTACTTTAACCAAGGTCCAGCCATAGAAATATGGTCAGTTGTACATTTTCCGTAAGCTTTGATTAATAATTTAGCTCCTGTAATATTTTTTCCGTCCCAAGCCGGGAACTCTTCTAATAGCTGAAGTCTATCTGATGTTGGAGAAACAATCACTTCTACATTAGAACCATCTTCAGCTGGAGCAATATAGCCTGGGTCATCCACATCAAATCCTAATCTAGGAAGGTCGTCTCCGCTTGGTTCATCAAGAAGAACTTCGATTCCGTCTTTGTTTTTAAGTTTATCTGTCAATGGATTGAATCTCAAATCCCCTGCAATTGCCAAAGCTGTTACCAATTCCGGCGAACCTACGAAGGCGTAAGTATTGGGATTTCCGTCTGCTCGTTTTGAAAAGTTTCTGTTAAAAGAATGAACAATCGTGTTTTTCTCTTGTTTTTCAGCACCTTCTCGAGCCCATTGTCCAATACAGGGACCACAAGCATTAGCAAAAACTTTACCACCGATTTCATCAAAGGTTTTTAAAAAGCCATCTCGCTCAACAGTGAATCTTACTTGTTCAGAACCTGGGGTAATAGTGTATTCTGCTTTTACTTCCAGATTTTTATCTTTTGCTTGTTTTGCAACGGAGGCAGCTCTTGCAATATCTTCGTAAGAAGAGTTGGTACAAGAACCGATTAATCCAACTTCTATCTTTGTTGGCCATCCGTTTTTCTCTGCAATTTCTTTCATTTTAGAAATCGGAGTATAAAGGTCCGGCGTGAAAGGTCCATTCAGTGCAGGCTCTAGCTCATTTAAGTTGATTTCAATAAGCTGGTCATAATATTTTTCCGGTTCTGCATGAACTTCTGGGTCAGCTTTCAGAACGTGGGCAATTGCATCAGCCGCCTCAGCCAAATCTTCTCTGTCTGTGGAGCGTAGATATTTGCTCATATTTTGGTCGTATTCGAAAATGGAAGTTGTAGCGCCGATTTCCGCACCCATATTACAAATTGTTCCTTTTCCGGTACAAGAAAGCGAATTGGCACCTTCTCCAAAATATTCTACAATCGCACCAGTTCCTCCTTTTACAGTAAGAATTCCGGCCACTTTTAGAATAATATCTTTTGGAGCAGTCCAGCCATTCAGTCTTCCTGTTAATTTAACCCCAATCATTTTTGGGAATTTAAGTTCCCAAGCCATTCCTGCCATTACATCAACCGCATCAGCACCGCCAACTCCGATGGCAACCATTCCTAGCCCTCCTGCATTTACGGTGTGAGAATCGGTTCCGATCATCATTCCTCCGGGAAAAGCATAATTTTCTAAAACAACCTGGTGAATAATACCGGCTCCGGCTTTCCAAAATCCGATTCCATATTTGTTGGAAACTGATTGCAGGAATTGATAAACTTCATTGTTCTTATTTTCAGCCTCAATCAAATCTTTTGCTGCACCAACTCTTGCTTGAATCAAGTGGTCTGCGTGAACAGTTGATGGAACAGCCACTTTTTTCTTACCAGCCTGCATAAACTGTAAAAGAGCCATTTGCGCCGTCGCATCTTGCATTGCAACTCTGTCCGGAGCAAAATCTACATAAGATTCTCCTCGTTTGAATGCTTCTTTTGTCTGTGAAGAGAAAAGATGAGCACAAAGAATTTTTTCTGAATAAGTAAGAGGTCTTCCCATAAAGGCTCTTGCTTCGTTTACTCTGGTTTCGAAATCAGAATAAACTTTTTTTATCATATCCAAGTCAAAAGTCATATCTCGATTTTATTTTTTATTCTTTTTAATAGATTTTTCCTAGAATCAAAAAGGAAAATTTAGTTTGATATAATTCATCAAATTCTATTCCTACACTTGATGTAATAGGATAAATATGATGAATGATTACAATATTTTATGACTATGAAGTTAAGCAAAAAATGAAAATTTTGTTATTGACATAAGTTAAAATAATCCCAACACTTCTAAAATGGAAAGATTCTAAACAAAAAATGGAAGACTTCAAAAAGAAACCTTCCATTTTATATTTAAAAAGTCTAAGACTTTAATTTCAATTAATTAATGACCAACCGTTACCAATTCTTTGATAGATGGAACGAAAGTCGTTAAGTTAATTCCTTCAACAGCTTGTTTGTATTCTTCAATACTTGGAATTCTACCGATAATAGCTGATAAAACAACTACCGGAGTAGAAGCTAATAAAGATTCTCCTTTTTTACGTTCAGAATCCTCAACCACTCTTCCCTGGAAAAGTCGGGTAGAAGTTGCTAAAACGGTATCTCCTTTCTCAGCTTTTTCCTGGTTACCCATACAAAGGTTACAACCGGGACGCTCAAGGTACATCATATTTTCATATTGCGTACGAGCTTCGCCTTTCGGAGCTGCATCGTTGAATTCGAAACCTGAATATTTTTCTAATAATTCCCAGTCGCCTTCTGCTTTTAATTCATCGATGATGTTATAAGTAGGAGCCGCAACTACCAATGGAGCCTGGAATTCTACTTTACCATTTTGCTTTTCAAGATTTCTCAACATCTGAGAAACGATTTTCAGGTCACCTTTGTGAACCATACAAGAGCCTACGAAACCAAGGTCAACTTTCTTTTCACCTCCGTAATATGTAAGGTCTCTGATAGTATCGTGAGTGTATCTTTTAGAAACGTCATCGTTGTTTACATCCGGGTCAGCAATCATTGGTTCAACAATTACATCTAGGTCGACAACAACTTCAGCATAATATTTTGCATTAGCATCAGGAGTTAAAGCCGGTTTTTCGCCAGTTCTGATTTCCTCGATTCTCTTGTTTGCTTTGTTGATTAATCCTTGAAGAACATGGTTTTTATTATCCATTCCTTTGTCAATCATAATCTGGATTCTGCTTTTCGCAATTTCCAATGATTCAATCAAAGTGTCGTCTTCAGAAATACATATAGAAGCCTTAGCTTTCATTTCTGCAGTCCAGTCTGTGAATGTAAATGCTTGGTCGGCAGGAAGAGTTCCGATATGAACCTCGATAATTCTACCTTGGAAAACATTTTCTCCGTCGAATTGCTTCAACATCTGAGCTTGGGTTGCGTGAACGACATCACGGAAATCCATATGCTCTTTCATATTACCTTTGAAAGTTACTTTCACAGATTCAGGAATTGGCATTGATGCTTCACCAGTTGCCAAAGCCAAAGCTACAGTTCCTGAGTCAGCGCCGAAAGCAACACCTTTTGACATCCTCGTGTGAGAGTCTCCTCCGATGATGATTGCCCATTCGTCAACTGTAATATCGTTAAGAACTTTGTGAATAACGTCCGTCATTGCGTGGTATTCACCTTTCGGGTCACGGGCTGTAATCACTCCGAAATCGTTCATGAATTTCATTAATTTAGGAATATTAGCCTGCGCTTTTTTATCCCAAACTGAAGCCGTATGACATCCTGATTGGTAAGCTCCGTCAACAATTGGAGAAATTACAGTTGCAGCCATAGATTCCAATTCCTGAGAAGTCATCAAACCTGTTGTATCCTGAGAACCCACGATATTTACTTCTACACGAACGTCAGAACCTGCGTGTAATAATTTACCTTCAGTTACGCCCACTGCATTTCTGTTGAAGATTTTTTCAACGGCAGTCAAACCTTGTCCTTCTATAGAAATTTCTTTTGAAGGAGCGAAAACTGTCGGAGCTGTAATTCCTAAAGTTTTTGCAGCAAACGTCTGGATTTTTTTACCAAAAACGATAGCATAAGAACCACCCGCTTTGATAAACTCTAATTTTTGAGGAGTAAATGACTTTGAAATATCTTTCAATTCAACATCTCCTCGGTATAATTTCTTTTCTTTAGTATTGATAGTAAGAACGGTTCCTGTTGCTACTGAATATTTTTCTTCCAAAACAATATCGCCATTCTCATTACGAACGGGATGTCCGTTTTCGTCTGTTTTCTTCACCCAGTTTTGTAAATCGATTCCGATACCTCCGGTTACGTCAACTGTTGTAAGGAAAATCGGAGAAATACCGTTTGTCCCGGCTACGATTGGAGCAATGTTTACGAAAGGTACGTAAGGACTTGCTTGTCTACCAGTCCAAAGCGCAACGTTGTTCACACCCGACATACGAGAAGAACCAACTCCCATTGTCCCTTTTTCTGCAATAAGCATCACGCTTGCATCAGGGTGTTGAGCCTGTAAAGCTTTTATCTCTTCCTGTTGAGCAGGAGACATCATGCATTTTCCATGTAACTCACGGTCAGAACGGGAGTGCGCCTGATTTCCCGGAGACAATAAATCTGTTGAAATATCACCTTCTGCAGCGATGTAAGTAACAACTTTTATTTCTTCTGGAACTTCAGGAAGCTTAGTGAAAAACTCTGCTTTTGCATAGCTTTCCAAAATGTCTTTAGCAATTTTACTCCCCAATTCGTAAGCTTCTTTCAAGCGTGCAGTATCAGCATCATACAAGTAAACCTGGGCTTTAAGAACTTCAGCAGCCTGTTTTGCTATAGCTTCATCATTTCCTAAAGCCAAATCAAGCAAAACTTCGATAGAAGGTCCTCCTTTCATGTGAGACAACAATTCGAAAGCGTAAGCTGGTGAAATTTCAAGTACGACAGATTCGCCAAGAATGATTTCTTTTAAAAATTTAGCTTTTACACCAGCCGCACTTGTTGTGCCCGGTAGAGTATTGTAGATGAAAAAATTTAGAGAATCAGCTCTGTGTTCGTTGGCTGTATCTTTAATCTGCTCAATAATTGCGCTTAATAAATCTGCGCCGTCAATTGGTTTTGGATGGAGCCCTTGTGCTTTTCTTTCTTCGATTTCTTGGATGTAATCCTGATAAATATTCATAATAATAGACATCTTTTCATTCCTAAAATATTATAGATTTGTGGAACTGTAGTTCTGGTAAAACCTAATAGTCAACAAAATCTATACGTGTTTTAGATAATTTTGATTAATTTTAATCAAAACTTTATCTATAAACTTTTAATCTTGTTAAATTCGCCCAAATTTACGAAATTCTGCGCTTTTTTAAGAATAGAATAATTTAGATTGAAAATAAATTAGATGTGTTTTATCTATATTTTGTATTTTTACCATAATAATTTCTATTTTGAAAATCGAACAGTTTTAAAAAATATATAGTGTTGCAGATCAGGTTATTATTGAAAAATAGAAAAAGAGCAATCGTATTTTTAGTCTTTTTATTAGCATTGATTTGTGTCTATTATTTTTTTGATCCGGTAAAATATCCATTTTTTTTAAAATGTCCTTTAAAAACAATTATGGGCTATGATTGTGCAGGTTGTGGTGTGCAGAGGTCATTTCATTCATTATTGCACTTTAGGTTTTTGGAAGCGTTTAAGTTTAATCCATTATTTGTACTGTCAATCCCAACGGCTATTTTTTGGGTTCTCCTTAATTGTTTTAAATCTAATTATGAAAAAAATAATTTTTTCAAATTATTTTTTAGAAAATCATTTTTTATTGTGTTGATAATGATAATTTTATTATTTTCGCTTTTCAGGAATACGGAGATGTATCAATGCTTTCTTGAAACTTTATAACACACAAAAAACGATGAAAAATTTATTAAACTTCCTGTTTACAGGCTTTGTTACTATAGCCTATTCCCAAATGATGGACAAAGTTCCGGCGCTTATCCCGCAAATGATAAATCAAAAATCGGGATACATTAATCAACAAGGAAAAACTGTAATCACACCTCAATATCATATTGCTATGTTTTTTTCTGAAGATTGTAATCTGCTTAATTCTCCAAATAAAAAAGCCAGAGTTTTTGGTTCGGCTAACTATGCTACGGTTGAGAAAGATGAAATAGCTTATAGAATTAATAAAAAAGGAGTGCGTGTTTATCAATATAAAAAAGAAGATCTGGGGAAATGTAATTTTCCATACGAAGCTCCAAAATACAAAGCATTCGTTTTGAATGGTTATTACGGATTGGTAAGCAAGGATAATGTTGATTATAAAAATCATAAAGACTTTGAAATTTACCCGCAATACCAGATGTTACACGTTCTAGATGGTGATAAAGAGAATCCGATGATTATTGCTGTTTTGGATAATAAGTTTGGCGTTATTGATAAAAACAACCATATTGTAATTCCTTTTGTCTATGAGGATATCAAAACTAATTTGAGTTGGAAGACAGCCAATCTTTTTGAGGTTTCCAAGGATGGAGAGGTTTATTTTTTCATTGACAGAAATAATAATGCATATTAATTAAAAAAAATGTAATTTCGCAGTCAGAAATTTAAGGGGTGCTGTCACAAGCTGAGATTATACCCAATGAACCTAGAACAGATAATGCTGTTTAGGGAAGCGATTTTTAATTATACATTAAAAATTAAAAAATTAATAAGATGTAATTTCCGGAGATTATAGATTATTAATTCTTCATTGCTAATTCTTTTCGCCCCTTTTATTCCAATAAATTTTAACAACAAAAATTTAAACGAATGAAAGGATTTATTTTTTTAGGGGTATTCATTGCTCCATTTTATCTTTCACAAACGGTAGAGGATTCTACAAAAATCACCTCAATTCCAGCAGTTGAATTTACAAAAAGAACACCGGTTGCAAAAGCAATCATCAATGTCGAAAAAGATTTGGCAGACAAAAACTTGGGACAGGATTTACCAATCCTCCTGAAAAATCAGATGTCAGTTGTCTCTACTTCTGATGCTGGAAATGGAGTAGGTTACACAGGCCTTAGGATTAGGGGAACTTCTGGAACAAGTATCAATGTGATGTTGAATGGAGTTCCTTATAATGATTCCGAATCTCAAGGGACGTTCTTTGTTAATGTTCCGGATTTGACAAGTTCTGCTTCACAAATTGTAATTCAAAGAGGTGTTGGGACGTCTTCAAACGGAGTTTCGGCGTTTGGAGCAAGTGTAAACGTGATTTCCAAAGATCCGTCTGACGAATTCTCTGTGAAAACGGATGATTCTTATGGTTCTTTCAATACTTACAAATATTCTGCTGAGGTCAACTCCGGGAAGTTCTGGAACAATCGCTTGTCCGTAATGGGAAGATACACTTACATCCATTCTGATGGTTATATTGATAGAGCATTTTCAAAACTTCATTCTTATAACTTCTCTGCCTTATTCCAAGAAAAAAATACTGAATTGAGATTTTTAGCTTTTGGAGGAAAAGAGAAAACTTATCAGGCTTGGAATGGTGTTGACAAAGAGACTTGGGAAACTAATCCAAGATTCAATTATTCTGGAGCAATTTATGATTCCAATTGGGAAAATATCACAGGATATTATAATAATGAAACCGATAATTACAGACAGAATCATTATCAGTTATTATGGAATCAAAAGTTCTCTGATGATTGGAAATTGGAAACAACAGCTCATTATACCAAAGGAAAAGGTTATTATGAAAATTATAAACAAGGAGACCCTTTTGCGAGATATAATTTACCAAATCAAATTGTTGGAGGTAACGAAGAAGAATATTCTGATTTTATCAGAAAGAAATGGCTGGACAATGATTTTTATGGTATCATTTCTACATTGTATGGAAATTTGGGTGATTTAAGTCTTAATGTTGGAGCGGTTGCGAATCAATATTATGGGAGACATTTTGGAAATGTTACAGGCGTTTTTATCCCGGAGATTAATGAATTTGAATATTACAGAAATCGTTCTATCAAGAATGAAGTGTCTGGTTTTGCAAAAGCAATTTACAAACTGAATCAATTTGAGTTCTTTGGAGACTTACAATTGAGAAATATCGATTATGATACAAAAGTGATTCAGCAAGGTGATGATGAAGGTGTGAATCTTGACAAAAAATGGACTTTTTTCAACCCAAAAGCTGGTGTTAATTTTAACTTGAAAAACGGGAAAGTTTTTGTTTCGTACGCTAATGCACATCGTGAACCAAACAGAGATGATCTTTTCGCCAATCCGGAAACAAAAGCCGAAACACTTCACGATTTTGAAGCAGGTTGGGAACAGCAGATCGGAAAAGTTGCTTTGACTGCAAATGCTTATTATATGTACTACAAAAACCAATTGGTTTTGAATGGACAAGTCAATAATGTTGGAGCTTTTATTAGAACCAATAGCGGGAAAAGTTATAGACTTGGTCTGGAATTAGGAGTTCTGTCAAAAATTACAAAAGATTTACAGGTTTCTGCTAACGCAACTTTCAGCGATAACAAAAACAAAGATTTTTATATAGAGACAGAGTCCGGAATTCAGAACTTAGGAAATACAGAAATCTCTTTTTCGCCAAGTTTTCTTGCTAATGGAAATATTCTCTATTCACCTTTCAAGAATTTTAATCTTGGCGTTACAGCACAATATGTTGGTAAACAACATTTGGATAACAATGGAGATAAAGAGAATCAGTTAGATGTGTATTTTGTTCCTGATTTTAATATGTCATATAAGCTGCCTCTTAAGAAACAAGATGTGACTTTGAGGTTCTTATTAAATAATTTCACTGATACGAAGTATGTCAACAACGGTTTTAGTGGACCGTATTACTTCGCACAAGCCGGAATTAACTTCCTTTTTGGGGTTTCTTTGAAGCTGAAATGAAATTTTTATGACTGAAAATCAGTTATTTGTAAAATTTTAAGGTCTATTTTGTAAATTTTTATTTGTTAACTTAAAATTAATATTAGATTTACAACAATTTCAAGTACATGTATAATGTACATTGAAATTATATATAGACCTTAAAAATTTACATCTATGAAAAAAATCTATTCATTAATGCTTGCCGCATTGGCAGGTGTTACGCTTTCTGCACAATTGACTTATACTGTATCGAACGGTGTTTATAAGCTAACTTACGGAAAAACAGGAGACTGGACTTTTTATAATCCTCAGAGTCAACCAACGTTTTATGTACATGTTTGGTCTTCTCAAACAGACGGAGATAACAATCAAGGTAACTTCGATGATGCCTGGAGTAATTCCAATACAACAATGACTTGGGACAACGCAGAGGGCGCTTATGTCGGAACTATTAATTTGAACACAAAACTCTTCACAAATTCTAATAATACAATGCCTCAAGGGACTGTAGTTCAAAGAATTGGAGTTGTTTTTAAAAACAAATCAAATGGTGCAGATTTCCAATCCGGAGACAGAGACCTTGAAGGACCAACAACTTTGACAACGCTGGCTGTATCTGAAGCTGGTTCGAAAACAAAATCTCAAGTAGCTGCAGGTAAATTATTTACTTCTGCAAAAGGAAATCTGGACTTGACTGTCTATGATTTCGGAGGGAAAGTAATAAAGACCTTAAAAATAAATGCAAATGGAAATCCGATTGACTTAAATCTTTCTCAGAAAGGTTTATATCTGATTAAGATTTCTGGTAACAATATTTCAGAAGTTGTGAAATTTGCGTATTAACACTTTAATTAATTCATATCAAATCAAAAGGTTGCTGTAAAAAGCAACCTTTTATATTTTCTTTAACATCAAAAATTATGTAGTTTTGTGGCGATGAATTTTGAATATCTTTTATATCAATATCTTCTGAAGCATAATAGAGCAGAAGTTCCGGAATTTGGTGTTTTCGAACTTACAAAGGAATCGGCTAAAATAGATGCTGAGAATTCTATTATTATCCCACCAAAAGAGTCTGTAACTTTTGAATATAATTTGGCTGTATATGATAATCATTTAGCCAAATATATTGCGGAAGAAACCAATACGAATCTGTTTGTCGTTCAGATGAATTTGAAATCAGAAGTTGCAAAATGGTTTCAAAAACTACAACACGATAATTTTCTGGATTTAGAAAATCTTGGACAGTTTCAATTGGATGAGCAAAGCAAAGTTGTTAAGATAACAGATACTAGTGCAGATGTTTTTGGTTTTGAAGAAGTTAATATGCAGCAACTTAAAAATTTGAAATCAAAAAAAACTTCAATAGAAGAAGATTATGCTTTTAATAAAAGTGTGCTTTGGACTTTCTTAAGTATTATTGTTGCTGGAACAGCAGCATTATTCCTTTTCGGAGACCAAGAACTGATATTCGGAAAAACATCTCAAATTCCTACAAAAAAACTTGCCAAAAAAACTATAGTTAAGAAAGTTTCGACATCTCCTAAAACAGATTCAACAAAAATAGATAGTATAAAATCAACAACGAATGCAAAAATCCAAAAAACCAATAGATAGCCTTACGGTAATGACGAACATCGTCTTGCCCAACGAAACCAATTCATTAAGAAATCTTTTCGGAGGCGAACTGTTGTCAAGAATGGACCGAGCAGCTTCTATATCGGCAACCAGGCATTGCGAAAGAAGAGTGGTGACGGCTTCAGTGAATCACGTTTCCTTTAATCATCCGATTCCTGAAGGTGGAATTGTGGTCTTGGAATCCAAAGTTTCCAGAGCATTTGGTACATCTATGGAAATCTACGTGGATGTTTGGTTGGATGACCCGATTAATCAGACAAAAATCCAAACTAACGAAGGAATTTATACTTTTGTTGCCGTTGATGAGTTCAATCGTCCGATTCCAATACCGAAAATAGAACCTGAAACAGAATTGGAAGTTATCCGTTACGATGCGGCATTGAGAAGAAAAGAACTATCACTAATCCTTTCCGGAAGAATGAAACCTTCAGAATCTGTAGAACTCAAAAAGTTATTTTTGGGAACAGATTAAACCACAAATGACACGAATGTTTTCACAAATTTTCACAACCATATTATTGTGTCATTTTTGAAAATATTTGTATTGAAATAAAAAGAAACCACAAATATGAAAAACTATGAAAATGGATATTTCAGAGAATGAAATATCTAAAATTGTTTATGAATCTGGATATTTGATTCATAAATCCTTAGGTCCCGGACTTTTAGAAAGTGCTTATGAGGAATGTATGTGCTATGAACTCAGAAAACAAGGCTTATTTGTTGAAAAGCAAAAACCGATGCCTCTTTTCTATGATGAAGTAAAAATGGATGTTGGCTATAGATTGGATTTATTTATTGAAAATAAATTCATTTTAGAAATCAAATCTGTAGAAACTTTAAATGATATTCATTTGGCTCAAATTCTTACATATCTTAGATTAAGCAAGTGCAAATTAGGAATGTTGATAAACTTCAATACACTTCATTTCAAAAATGGTGTAAAAAGAGTTATCAATGGGAAGCTATAACCTGTGAGATTTGTGAAAAAATATTTGTGCAATTAGTGTTTAAAAAATGAAAATCCTTCAACTCGATAAAAATCATCCATTAATTTCTGAACAATTGACAGCAAGAGGTTTTGTTGTAGAAGAAGACCATTCTTCGACTTATGATGAGGTTTTGGAGAAAATCAAAGATTATCAGGGAATTATTATCAGAAGCAGGATTCCATTAGACAAAAACTTTCTAACAAAGGCTTCTCATCTCAAATTCATTGCGAGAGTAGGAGCGGGAATGGAAAATATTGATATTGAAACGGCGGAGAATCTTGGAATTAAATTAATTAATTCTCCTGAAGGCAACCGAGATTCTGTTGCGGAACACGTTGTTGGGATGTTGTTGATTCTGATGAACCGATTATTCATTGCATCAAATGAAGTGAAAAACGGAATCTGGAAACGTGAAGAAAATCGTGGTGACGAATTATTAGGAAAAACTTTCGGAATTATCGGCTACGGAAATATGGGAAAAGCAACAGCAAAAAGATTGTCGGGTTTTGGGGTGGATGTTATTTTCCACGATATTTTACCCAATCTTTCCGATGAATTTGCAACGCAGGTCTCTTTGGAAGAGCTTCAGAAAAGAGCAGATATTTTGAGTCTTCATATTCCTTTAACTTCGGAAACCCATTATTTGATTGATGAAGAATTCATTTCAAAAATGGAAAAGAATTTCTATTTTGTCAACACAGCTCGGGGGAAAAATTTAAAAACTAAAGCTTTAGTACAAGCGATTGAATCAGGTAAAATATTGGGAGCATGTCTTGATGTTTTAGAGTACGAAAAGTCTTCTTTTGAAAACCTTGAAACTGAAAATCAGGACTTGAAATATTTATTAAGTTCTGATAAAGTGATTGTTACGCCACATATTGGTGGCTGGACCAATCAAAGTAAAATTAAGTTGGCTCAGTTTATTGTAGATAAGATTCTCGCAGATTTTAAAAATTAAGTCTCGAAAAATTTCTCCACATTTAACAATTCTTAAGATAATTACTTTCGTTCAAAATTTCATTTTATGTTAACTTGCGAATCCTTAGAAGTTGGCAAAGAATGAATTTTAGAAAAGTAATCACAGTAGGTTTAGCGGTTGTATGTATTAGTTCTTGTAAAAAGAAAGAAGAACAAATCAATGAAAATTACGAATCTAAACTTCCCAATTACGGCAACGTAGATTTGACCAAAGTTTTCACACCACAAGAATCCACACTTTCCAACGAAGCTACTATTCTTCCTCAAATCAATAATTATTACCAAAAAGTTTGGGAACAAGGTGACCTCAGTGGAGGAATTCTTGTTGCAAAAGGAGACAAAATTATCTTTGAAAAATACAGAGGATTTGGAAGAGAAGGCAAACAAATGCCAATTGATGCGAACACACCTCTTCATGTAGCCTCAGTCAGCAAGACGATGACAGCAATGGCTGTTTTGAAATTGGTAGAAGCGGGAAAACTGAAAATGGAAGATGACTTGACCAAGTTTTTTCCAAAATTCCCTTACAAAGAAATCACGGTTTTCAGTCTGTTGTCACAAAGAAGCGGACTTCCGAAATACGAGCATTTTGACCAAAGCATAAAACCAGCTCCCGAAGAACTTAAAAAAGAATTTCTCACAAATCAGGATGTTCTGGATATGTTGATTAAGTATAAGCCAGAATTAGCGAGAATTTCCAACACTGGATTTATGTATTGCAACACAAACTTTGCATTGTTGGCGCTAGTAGTTGAGAAAGTGACTGCAACTCCTTTTCCGGAAGCGATGCAAGAGATTGTCTTCAAACCGTTGAAAATGAATCATACATTTATCTTCCAGAAAAAGGATATTCCTATAGCTTCGCAATCGTTTTACAGCGGCTTCAGATTGTATCCTTTAGCGAATCTGGATTTGATTTACGGCGACAAAAATGTTTACACGACACCAAAGGATTTGCTTAATTTTTCAATTGCGTTATATTCCAAAGATTTCCTGAAACCGGAATTAGAAAACAAAATCTTCGAGCCTTACAGCAACGAGAAAAAAGGAGTCAACAATTATGGTCTTGGTTTCCGGATGAAAGAATTTGATAATGGCGAAAAGCTGACTTATCACAATGGTTGGTGGCACGGGACCAATTCGGTTTTTGCACATCTCTTGAAATCGAAAGTGACGATTATTGCCATTGGAAACAAGTATTCTGGGAAAGTTTATTCCGCATTATCGTTGTCCGGATTGTTTGAAAATTTCCCTTTTGAAATGGACAAATTCAACAAAACAATGAATCCAGCTGGTGCTGAAAAAGATACAATATCTGCTGGAAACGGAGAGTTGTAAATTCTTAAAAATCAATATGGGAGTAAGAAGACAATTAACTTTATTTCTGGATGAGAAATATACTTCAGAAATTGAGAGAATACGTCGCACATTTAATCCTAGTACAATATGGATTAATAAAGTCTCATGTTACTTTATGCAGAGAAGATGAAATAGGAAATTTACAGCAAATTTTAGATAATATTCATTCTGTGGATCAAAAACCGATTACGATTAATTTCGAAAAAATTGTGAGATTCTCAGATGGAAAAGGTATTTTAATTTCTGCTCATCAAAATAATCCGGAATATCACGAATTGAGAAAAAAGATCTTGTCCAGTGATAAAATTAAATTCTCAGAACCTCACATCACTTTAATGCATCCCAGAAATTCAATTTGTACAGATGAAATATTTGATGACATCAAACAACTTGATTTCTCCCCAAAAATCATATTTGATACAATATCTCTCATTGAGCAAATTGATGGTGGAGAATGGAAAACGCTGCAGAAATTTGAACTTTAGTATGATTTCAAACAAAATATTTTATAAAATAATAAATTGATTATCAGAACTTTAATAATTATTAAAGTTCTTTTTTTATTTTTGATGTAATAATTATTACATTACAAATGTCTTACTTTTAAACAACCGAGAAATTAAAAAGGTTTCAAGAATAAAAACTTTTAACCTCAAACATTAAACTGAATCTATGACTCAAGAAAACTTTAAACAAACGGTATTTATTCTCAAGGATGAGATGTATCGTTTTGCGAAAAAGTTTTTGATGAGCGCAGATGAAGCCGAAGATGTGGTAATGGATTTGATGATGAAATTTTGGCAAAAAAAAGATGAATTGATGGTTGTAGAAAATCTGAAAAGTTTTGCCTTGAGAAGTGTAAAAAACGAATGTCTGAACCGACTGAAACATCATGAAGTAAAACTCGGATTTGCAAGCCAGACAAGGCATCAGTCAGAACTTTATCAGATAGAAACCAATAATATGAGAGAGCAGATTTTGGGATTCATCAACCAGCTGCCAGAGAAACAAAAAATGGTCATTCACTTAAAAGATGTCGAGGAATATGAGATTTCGGAGATATCGGAAATTATGGAGATGGAGGAAAATGCAGTCCGAGTCAACCTGATGAGAGCCAGACAAAAAGTGAAAGATTCTATTAACAAACTTTATGAATATGAAAACAGACAGATACAAGGATTGGGAATCTAGATTCTTCGAAGGCGAAGAGCTGACGCCGGAAGAACATCTGTTTCTCAAAAACGAAAGCGATAATCCTTATTTTTCTTTTCTGAATGAAGAGAAACAGGAAAAATTAGATATAAGCTTCGAAGCTTTCTTAAAGAAAACAGAAGAACCAAAAATAGTTGCACTTCCGATTGCAAAAAGAAAATCTTACACACAATATTGGATGGCAGCGAGTTTAGTTCTTTTAATGGGAATCAGTGGGTTTTGGATGTTCAACAATCCTGAAAATGTTGAGCCTAAAATTGCAAAACACACAGAAACTCCGAAGAAAGTTGAAACTCCAAAAGTTTCTACAGTTGAAGAAACTTCAGCTCAACAACCAGTTTTAACTCAACAAAATGTTCAGCCGGCGAAACAAGATATTGAGAAGAAAAAAGCAGTTGAAAATAAAGAATCAAAAGCACAGTTTGCTTATCATCAGCCAAAACAAATTAAAACAGATAATCAAAACCAAAATAAAGTAAACTCAGATTCGGATTATAATCCTAATTATGTTATCATCAATGGAAAACCAATCTATAGTGAACAGGAAGCTATTGCTGTGACAGAGGATACTTTTAATTATTTTGCAAGTAACGTTACCCAAACCATAAATCACGCAGAATCTGCACAAAATCAATCATTGGATTTTTACAGGATTCTTAATTTTTAATATCAATCAAATCAAAAAATGAAATCGCTATCAACGAATCTTCTGAAATAGTACTAACGAAATGGTGATTGCATAAGACCTTAGACAACAATTTATAAAATTATTATGAAAAAAATATCAATATTCATCGTATTATTTCTTCTGTCCACTAATATTTTCGGACAAACAGAAGAACTTAATAAGCTCTTTGATAAGTATCAGGACACAGAAGGTGTGACCTCTATCAAGATTGCAAAACCTATGTTCAAATTATTGAACAATCTCAAAATCGATAACGAAGAATTAGGTAAAATACAACCCTTGCTTGCAAAAGTTAATGGACTGAAAATGCTAATTCTGGAAAAACCAGAAATATCAAAAAATCCACTCATAGACGAGAAGAAAATCGAAAAAGAAATTGCGAATTCTCTAAAGAATATGAAATATGAGGAATTGGTGACTGTGAACAATCGTGATGCTAAAATCAAGTTTATGGCACAGGATATTACAGCCAATGTGATGGATAATTTGATTCTTAACATTATGTCAGAAGATACTTCTGTTCTGATGATGCTGGATGGAAAAATCTCGATGGATGACGTGAGCAGAATGATGGAAGAGAGCCAAAATGTAACTTCTATTAACCCTGCAAAAACGATTAATTCATCCACATTTAGCAACACTAGTACATCCACTCATACTATAACTGACGGTTCTGGAACAACAACCTTTACGACTACAAATGATTCTGGTGCATCTAATGTTGGAAGTGAAAGAAATGTTCCTGCTTTTAATGGGATAGAAACATCTTCAGGAGTGGATGTGGAATTCAGTCAAAGTCCAAAACAAAGTGTGGTTGTAAAAGTAGAGCCGGAAAAACAACAGTATGTCATCACAGAAGTTGAAAACGGTATTTTGAAAATATTTGTAAGAAACAAAGGCGTTAGGAACTTAAATTTCAATAGTCTTAAAGTGATTGTTTCCGGACCAAAATTATCGAAATTGATAACTAAATCAGGTTCTACATTCAAGGCGGTAACTCCAGTTAACGAAAGTACTTTTGCGGCAAGTTGTTCATCTGGGTCGCAGGTTTCGGGAAGCTTTAAAGTTTCTACAAACACAGCTTTGGATGTTTCTTCCGGCGTAAATGTGAAAATCAATCTTGAAACCAAATCTCTGGCTCTGGAAGCAAGCAGCGGAAGTTCCATCAAGTTAACAGGAAAAGCAGATTCGGGAGTTTACAGCGCAAGCAGCGGAAGTTCTATCTCAGCAGGGGATTTCGTAACAAAATCTGCAGTTGTAGATGCGTCTTCCGGAGCAAGTGTGAAAATCAATACAACAGAGAGTTTAACAGCAAGTGCAACATCAGCAGCGTCTGTGCAATACAAAGGAAATCCTTCTAAAGTGACAAAATCTGCCAACGAAAGGACAGGTTCAACTATTAACTCAGTAAACTAAAGAATTATGTTAAGATTTATATATATTATCATTTTGACGATTGTCGGTTTTTTTCTACAGTCGTGCATGGTTTCTCAGAAAAAAGTTCACACCGATTTTTTTGATAATCCGGGATTCAAAGAAAGTTCAACTTTTGTAAGTATCAATGTTCCGACTTTCTTGGCAAAATCTTATGTGAAGCAAGCTTTGAGAGAAGACGGCGAAAGTCAGGAAGTGATAGACTTGGTAAAGAAAATCAGCGATGTAAAAGTCCTGATTGTTGAAAGTTCTACAACACCAGTCAAAGCAGAATTCCAAAAGTATCTTGACAAAAATAACTATGAAGAATGGATGTCTGTAAAACAGCAAGGAAATCTGATAAGCCTTAATGCTAAACAAACAGACGACATCATCAAACGTATGATAATTACAGTCAGAGATGAAAATGATGAAACGATTTTCGTAGATGTGAAAGGGAAATTCACGCCGGATGATGTTTCAAAAATCATCAATGCTACCGAAAAAAATCAAATCAAAATCAATAGAAATTAATTTTTCAAGACCACTATTTTGTAGTGGTTTTTATGCTTTGGAGAATTTTTAAAAATGAGTTTTTGTGACTTTATCATGAGATTTCAGATAAAGCGGAAGAGCAGCAGAACCGTACCATTTATAAATTTCAACATCAAAAATTCCTGATTTTACAGAAGGGTCGGTCAAAACTAAACTTTCAGCCTCTTCTTTTGTTTTCGCATCCAGAATGAAAATTCCTGAATAATTTTTGTCATTTTTCTCAGCCATTGGTCCAGCTACAATCAGTTTCCCATCTTTTGCTAATTTGCCGATGTTGTCCATATGACCTTTCATCAATTCTGATTTCTTAGCTTTATCCGTAATTTCGGCTTTTCCTTTTTTGAGAATCACGAGATAATAAGATTTCATTCCGTATTGGTCAGCTCCGAGAGAATCTGCTAATTTTTGGTCAAAATCCTTATTCTGAGCATTGATGAATGAAAAAAATAAGACTAATGACAGAATTGTAAATAGTGATTTCATTTGTTTAAGTTTATTCCAAATTTAGAATAAAAAATGAAATCCTAGATTCTCATAAGACAATTATCTTCGAAACCTGAAATATTCTGATAACTCGTGTTTCTTTCCTTTTAGAAAATCAGAAGTCATTTCCATTCCGATGACCGAAAATGTAATTCCATTTCCTCCAAAACCTAAAACAAAATAAGCACTTGGAAAATCCGGATGTTCACCAATGTAAGGCAATCCGTCTTTGGTTTCTCCGAAAGTTCCGGCCCAGACAAAGTCAGTTCGGAAATCGTTTTCAGGAAGGTATTTATTGAGTTTTTTGACCAGTTTTTTTTCTTTGTCCAAAAGTAGAGAATCTCGTTTTTGAGCATCTACAAATTCCTCATCTTCACCGCCAATCAGAATTCGATTGTCATCCGTTGTTCGCATATAGATGTAAGGTTCAGCGGTATTCCAAACTAATAAATCATTCAGTTCTTTATGACTTTTCTCGTGACGTTCGCCCACAATCGCAAATGTTGAAAGTAAGTTTACAAATTGGTCTTTGATGATTTCTGTACTTTCGAAACCGTTGCAGAAAATTACTTTTTTAGCTTTAATCTTGTTTCCGTAATCTGTTTTTGCTGTAACTCCATTTTTCTTATAATCGAATTTGATAATGTCGGTTTTATCAAAAACTTGTAATCCTTTTTTGTGGTTGTAATGCAAAATGTCGTGAGCCAGGCAAAACGCATCAATACTTCCGCCTTGTTCAGATAAGATTCCGCCAAAAGTATTATCAATTTTGAATTTCTTTCTGATTTCTTCTGAGGAAAGCCACTTCACAGGAAACTTCGCTGCTTTTCTAGCTTCGAATTCCTTTTTCAAATCATCAACATCTTTTTTGAAAGCTGCGAAATAAAGCGATTCCTTTTTCTTAAAACCACAATCCGATTTCACTTCTTTAGCAATTTTCTGTAAGTCATCGATTGAATCATAACACGCCCGATACGATTTTTCTGCACCCTCTTTCCCAATCATTTCTGAGAGTTCAAATAGTGGAACATCAATCTCATATTGCAGCATAGAAGTTGTGGCGCTTGTGCTTCCGTTCCCGATTTCCCGACGGTCAACTAAAACAGTTTTGTAGCCATCTTTTATCATTTGATGAGCAAGAAGAGAACCGGTGATTCCGCCGCCGACAATTAATATTTCAGTTTCAATATCTTCTCGAAGTGAAGGATAAGAATGTTTCAGTCCGTCTTTGACGAGCCAGAATGGTTCGGGAGATTTTAGTTTCATATGAAGATTCAGTTATTTTAAACGTCACATGTAATCGCAAAAACGATTTCATAGTTTCTTTTTGATTTGATTGTTGTTGCTAATCAAAAAGTAAACCGTGAATTTTTTGGAATACAAAAACCTCAAAGAAAATCCTTGAGGTTTAATTTATATTATACATTTAGTAGCCAATAATTGTTCGTACGGCTACGGACCGGACTACATATTTCTTCTATATTTACCACCCACTTCAAACAAAGCGTTGGTAATTTGTCCTAAAGAACAATATTTCACGGCATCCATCATCACTTCAAATAAGTTTTGTTGGTTGATTGCTGCGTGTTGCAATGTTTTCAAAGCTTTTGCAGATTTATCTTCATTAGACTTTTGGAAATTATGAAGCATTTCGATCTGGAATTGCTTTTCTTCCTCTGTCGAACGAATCACTTCTCCCGGACGAACTGTTGGCGAACCATCTTTTCCTAAGAAGGTATTAACTCCGATAATCGGATATTCTCCGGTATGCTTCAACCATTCGTAATGCATCGATTCTTCCTGAATTTTTGAACGTTGATACATTGTTTCCATTGCTCCAAGAACACCGCCTCTTTCTGTAATTCTGTCGAATTCTGTATAAACAGCTTCTTCAACTAAATCCGTCAATTCTTCAATAATAAATGAACCTTGAAGCGGATTTTCATTTTTCGCCAATCCTAATTCTTTGTTGATAATCAACTGGATCGCCATTGCTCTTCTTACAGATTGCTCAGTTGGAGTCGTAATTGCCTCGTCATAAGCATTGGTGTGGAGTGAGTTACAGTTATCATAGATTGCATACAATGCCTGTAAAGTAGTTCTGATATCGTTGAAATCAATTTCCTGAGCGTGAAGCGAACGTCCCGAAGTTTGAATATGATATTTCAACATTTGGCTTCTTTCATCGGCTCCGTATTTTAACTTCATCGCTTTTGCCCAGATTCTTCTTGCAACACGTCCGATTACTGAATATTCAGGGTCGATACCGTTGGAGAAGAAGAAAGATAAGTTTGGTGCAAAATCATTGATGTCCATACCTCTCGACAAATAATATTCCACATAAGTGAAACCATTTGCCAAAGTAAACGCCAGCTGAGAAACCGGATTTGCGCCAGCTTCGGCAATGTGATAACCGGAAATCGAAACGGAGTAGAAATTTCTTACTTTTTCTTTAATGAAATATTCCTGAACGTCACCCATTAATCTTAATGCAAATTCAGTAGAAAAAATACAGGTGTTTTGAGCCTGGTCTTCTTTTAAAATATCTGCCTGAACGGTTCCACGAACAGTTGAAATGGTTTTAGCTTTGATTTCAGCATAAATATCTGCAGGAATAATTTCGTCTCCAGTGATTCCTAATAATTTCAAACCTAAACCATTGTTGGAAGGTGGAAGTTCTCCGTTATATTTTGGTCTTGCTATACCTTTATCATCGAATTTTGATTTTAAAACTTCCTCAACTTTAGATTCCAAACCATTTTCTGTAATATATTTTTCAACATTTTGGTCGATAGCGGCATTCATAAAGAAAGCCAACAACATCGGCGCAGGTCCATTGATGGTCATTGAAACGGATGTCAATGCATTGACCAAATCAAAACCTGAATATAATTTTTTAGCATCATCTAAAGTCGCAATAGAAACACCTGCATTTCCGATTTTACCATAAATATCCGGTGGTAAAGCCGGATCTTGTCCATACAATGTTACCGAGTCAAAAGCTGTAGACAAACGTTTTGCAGGCATTTCCGCAGAAACATAATGAAATCTTCTGTTGGTTCTTTCAGGACCTCCTTCTCCGGCGAACATTCTCGTTGGATCTTCTCCTGTTCTTTTGAAAGGATAAATTCCCGCTGTAAAAGGGAATCCTCCTGGAAGATTTTCCTGACCTTTCCATTTGATTAAATCACCCCAATCATTATATTTTGGTAACGCAATTTTTGGAATTCTTAAATGAGATAAAGATTCTGTTGAGGTTTCAACTTTAATTTCTTTTCCTCTTACAAAATAGGAGTAAAACTCTTCGTGGAAAGCTTTTTTTGTATCATCCCAAGTTTTTAGGAAATCGATGTTTTCTTGTTGAAGTTCTTTTTCTGCTTTTTGATATTCGGTGTCTAAAGTTTCGTTAGAAATGATATTTTTAACACCATCAATATGATACATTTTTCTTGCTAATTCAGCTTGTTTTTCGATGTTAGCATCATATTGTTTGTTATTTTCAACGATTTCAGAAAGATAACGAACTCTTTTTGGTGGGATAATTGTTACTTCGTCTGTAATTTCTTGTTCAACAAATGTTTGAAATTGGAGCGCATTGTCACCCTGAGCCTGTCGAAGGGTCTCATTGACTTTAGAAACTAATCTGTTGTATAATTCTGTCGTTCCATGGTCGTTGAACTGAGATGCTTTTGTCGCATAAACCGGCATTTCATCCAATGGTTGTTCCCACAAGAAATGGTTTCTCTGGAACTGTTTCCTAACTGCTTGAAGCGCATCAAGAGCTCCTCTTTTATCAGATTTATTTAAAGCAACCAAATCCGCATAATCCAACATATCGATTTTTTCCAACTGTGTAGAAGCTCCATATTCCGGAGTCATTACATACATTGAAACGTCAGCGAAATCAGAAACTTCCGAACCAGATTGTCCAATACCTGAAGTTTCAAGGATGATAACATCTGGATGAGCTAATTTTAAAACATTCAAAGCAGAGTGGATGAACGGAGAAACCGAAACATTGTTTTCTCTCGTCGCCATCGAGCGCATATAAACTCGTGGGTCATTGATCGCGTTCATACGAATTCTGTCTCCCAAAAGTGCTCCTCCTGTTTTCTTTTTCGAAGGGTCAATCGAAATAATAGCAATTTTTTTATCAGGATTTGAACGTAGGAAACGTCTAACCAATTCGTCTGTCAAAGAAGATTTTCCTGCTCCACCTGTGCCTGTGATTCCGATAATCGGAATATTTAAATCTTTTGCTTTTTCGTCAATTGCTTTTACCAATTCCGGTTTTTCTTCTGAGAAGTTTTCAACAGCTGAAATGATTTTGGCAATGCTTGTAGAATTTTCAAAGCTGATAGAATCTAAATCGCTTGCTTCAACCTCTTTTCCAGTTGCGAAATCAGATCTTTTCACCAAATCATCAATCATTCCTTGCAGGCCAAGTTCACGACCATCGTCCGGTGAATAGATACGGTCGATTCCGTAAGCCATGATATCTTCGATTTCTTCCGGCAGAATTACACCGCCGCCACCGCCGAAAATCTTGATTTGCGGCGAGTTTTTTTCTCTTAAAAGGTCGTAGATGTATTTAAAATATTCGTTGTGACCGCCTTGATAAGAAGTTAAAGCAATTGCGTTCGCATCTTCCTGAATGGCTGTGTTTACAACTTCCTCTGCAGATTTGTCGTGGCCAAGGTGGATGACTTCGCATCCTGTTCCCTGAATCACACGGCGCATAATATTGATGGCAGCATCATGACCGTCGAATAACGAGGCAGCGGTTACGATTCTGACCTTGTTTCTAGGAGTGTATTTTGTGGTTTCCATTTCTTAATATCGATAGTTTCCAAAGATAAAATTTTTTTTGAAATGGTAAATAGAGACGAGATTCTAGACGAAAATATGAGGTTTTTCTTTTGACAAAACTAAAATTTTATGACAAATCCCATAGCCCCGATTGTAGTGGAAATCCTTTTTCTTTTTTGAAAAGAAAAAGATTGCAACGGAAAGCGGGATTAAGCTCCTAAAAAATTATTGTTTGATGAACTTGAAGTTTTTGTTCCCTTCCTGTGTTTTGATAATCAACATATAAACACCGCTTGGAAGTTTTGAAACATCGATTTTCGATTTGGTTTCTGAAAGCATTTGTTTACCGCTGAGGTCATAGATATGAACTTTTTGGATGTCATATTTTGAACTTACGATGTTGAGATAATCCGAAGTTGGATTGGGATAAATATTGAAATATTTTGCAGTTTCTGCTGTTCCAAGAAACTTTACAAGAGAAATAGGTTCCCTGAAAAGCGACAGGTCGAATAGGACATTATTCTCCAAAACAGAATAAGTGTATGCTTCGACCGTGTATGTTGCATAATCTGATTCTTCCACACTGTTGAAGTTGAGGTCTGCTGAGGTTACACTCATTTTCTGATCCAGATTTTTGAACCAGGTGAAGGTGTAATCATTTCCGGATAGCGATTGATCCAACTTTGCGGATTGCCCAGCTACGCCCAGAACTTCTTTCTCTTCATCATAACGTTGAGGTGAATAATCGAGTTCGGTCTGTTTGTTATGATCTACGATGTAATTTGAAAGTTGATTTTTGTTGAAACGATTGTTGCTAATGTGGGTGATTTCCGGTAGCTTATCGTTGAGGTCTCCGGAAAGTTGATTACTGTTCAGATTCAACATCAGCAATTTTGGCATATTTAAAAATTCGGAAGGAATATCGCCTGACAACAAATTATTGTTCAAGAATAGTTGCTGAAGATTTGTAAGACCTGTTAATAGGGGAATTCCACCTGATATTTTATTTCTTCCAAGATTGAGGGTCTGAAGCTTTTGAAGCTGGGCAATCTGAGAAGGAATCTGAGTGAGCTGGTTATTTTCCAAAGACAGCCAAGTTAAATTAGTTAGGTTTGATAAACTTGAAGTGTTCTGCTCGGTTAGATTATTGCTACTCAAATTAAGACTTACCAATTGCGTTAGCTGAGCAAGTGGTGTTGGAGTCTGCGTGATCTGTGTTCCCGAAAGAGAAAGTGTAGTAAGTTTGGTGTTTCCTGCAATATTTCCAAATGCGTTGAATGGAATTGGATTGTTATCGAGAATTAAGGTTTCCAGATTTGTAAAAGCTGTTATTTTGGATGGAACAGCTGTTAAACCTAAATCCGCAATGTTTAAAATTTTGATATTATTAAAACTTTGAAGCAGGCCATTTGTATCAGCAATTGAAAACTTGTTTCCTCCTAAACCAAGGTCTTCCAAATTAAACAGACCAGATAGAGAATTAGTTGGGTCTCCTGTTAACAAGTTATTACTAATGTCTAATTTTGTTAAAAAACTGAGAGACGATATTCCTAAAGCAACTTCACCGGAAATTTGGTTGTTGCTGATGTCTATTTTTGTAAGCTTTGGAAAAGAAGTAATGTATGTTGGAAAATCACCTTTTAAAGCGTTGCCGGCAAGATTTAGTTCTGTAACCGTGCCGTTTTTAACGACAACACCAAACCAGTTTCTTGGGTCTTTTTCCAAATCCCAAGTTCTGTTCCAATTTTCTCCGTTTGTGGAATTATATATATTAACGAGCGCACTTCGCTCAGCATTGGAGATACTCCATTGTGAAAAAGCGAAATTAGAAATCAGTAAAAAGAATAAAAGTTTTTTCAAATCTGTGTAAAATTAAAACACAAATATAGTAGATAATTGAATTGGTTAATCTTATTTTAATAAAATTAATGATTATTTTCGCTTTGCAATTGGACATCTATGCAGAGATATTTACTTTATTACCTTGTTATTTTTACGATAGTTACAGGATTTTACTTCATTTATTCATATTATCAGCTATCTGGGAATCAGTTTATATATCCGATTGATGATGCCTATATACATTTATCGATTGCAAAAAATTTTGGAGAATCTGGCTTTTGGTCGGTTAATACTGGTAGTTTTGATAGTGGTTCTTCTTCCATTCTTTACACCTTATTATTAGGATCGTTAATAAAAATTCTTGGTGACAGTATTTACTATCCAATGTTGCTGAATATCGTAGCGGGTTATATTACGGTCTATTGGATTTATAGATTTTTCAAAGATTTTTATACTGAACAAGAACTCAAACTAGGATTACTGCTTTTTTTACCTACAACTTTACTGTATTATATGGTGATTCTGGGAATGGAGCAGACTATTCATATGATGTTGTCGGTGATTGCTGTTTATTTTATCAAGAAGAATTTCGACACCAATTTTGAAAAGTCTGATTTTATCAAATTATTACTAACGATTCTCTTCCTGGGGATGATCCGTTTCGAAAGTATGTTTTTTGTTTTTTGCTTAGTATTAATATTGTTGCAGGATAAGAAAGTCAGGGAAGCATTTTTTATTTTTCTGATGGGATTTTTACCAATTGTAGTTTTTGGAATAATATCAATTAATAAGGGTGGCTTTTTCTTTCCCAATTCTGTTATTATAAAAGGAAGCTATCCCGAAGGCAATATATTTTTGAGTATCTGGAGGATATTTGAAAAAGGAATTCTGTTCAATGTCTCTTTTTATAAATTATTTCTTTTTCCGATTATTTGCATTGTCATTTTTTTGTTTGATTCTAACAAAAGACAAGGTTTTAAATCATCATTCAGAAATAATCTAATTCTATTGCTTGTTTTTGGAACGATACTATTACAAAGTCTTTTTGCTGTTATCAAATTTCGATATGAAAATTATCTGATGATAATGCTGCTTTTGGTTTTGGTTCCCATTGCCGTAGATTATTTAAGGCGACTTAAATCAAATAAGAAAAGTATTAATAATATATTATTTGTATACTCATTTGTTGGTTTTTGTTTGATAGGAGTTTACAGATTTGCGTTTGCTCATCCTGTTTTGAAAAATTCTTCTAAAAATATAGAAGAGCAACAAGTGGAAATGGGGAAGTTTCTAAATCAGTTTTATAAAGGACAAAAAGTGGTAGCCAATGATATTGGAGCAATTGCTTATTTTGGGAATGTCCAATTATTGGATATTGTAGGTTTGGGGTCTACAGATGTTGCCCAATTTTATATTAAAAATAAAGGATTAACAGATAATGATTTTAATAGAAGATACCATGATTTTTTATCTGATTATATCTCTAAAAATAATTATAAAGTCGCTGTAATTTATCCCAAATGGTTTCCGGATAATGTTCCAAAAGATTGGATTCCGGTAGCTTCTTGGAAAATTAAAAATAATCTTGGAACAGCTCAGAATAGAGTTGTCTGGTATTCTTTTAATAAAAAGGATGCAGAAGTTTTAAAAGGGAATTTGCAACAATTCCGTTTGAATAAAAATGTTACTCAATATTACTACATTTACAAATAAAAAATTCCAGCCTCTAAAAGCTGGAATTCTATTTTGAATAAAAATTTATTTTCCGAGGTAAGAGTTATACATCCATACTTCTTTTTCTTGTTCTGTAATGTAATCGCTCATTTGGGAATTGGTTCCTTCGTCACCCGCTTTATCTGTAATGTCGAGAAGTTCTCTTTGAAGATCAATTACAACTTTGAAAGAATTTAGAATAATTTCCACACTCTTATTACCGTCGCTTACTTCTTTGCTTTCTTTGATTGTAGAAACAGTTAAGTAATCAGAGTAATTATGAGCAGGAGTTGCTCCCAATGTCAAGATTCTTTCTGCGATCTCATCAATTTTCAAAACCAAACTGTTATATAACTCCTCAAATTTCGGATGAAGTGTGAAAAATTGTTCTCCTTTTATATTCCAATGAGAACCTCTTGTATTCTGATAAAAAACAGAGTAGTTAGCTAATAAAATATTTAATTTTTCCGCGATTTTTTTGCAATCGGCTTCTTTGAGTACAATTAATGCTGCATTTTTCATTTTTTAAACAATTTTATCCATAGTATTATTAATAATTATGCCAAATCATAGAATCTTAATATCGAGAAAAAATGATTTTTTTCATCAACTTATTTTATAATATCTATTGCTTTTCTCACTTCGATATTATCAGGTTGTTGTTTAGGGCATTTTTGAACACCATTTGGATATTTGTCCTTTATAAAATCATTATAGTCTTCACAGTTTTTGAAAATATTAAACTCCTGATTTTTATAATCCCAAACAATTCCTTTTCCGGTATTTAACGTTCCCGCCAAAACTCCACCGGCAGCTCCAGCATTGTAAGCCAATCCTTTTGCCCAGACATTGGCTAAAGCAGCTTCTGTGTATAAGTAATTGTCTCCGCCAAATAAAACCTTAACGAAACTGTTAGGAAAATCAGAAGTCTGAGCTCTGTCTGTTTTGTTTCGGTTTGTCAATATAGCAGCAATGTTGAAATACAGGCTACCATGATAAACAACTGCAAATACATCTTTCAGCTTTTTGTCGGAATTAAAATCATAGAAAAAACATTCGGAGACACTATCATCTACCAACTCCTTTGTGAAGCCAATCAAACCTTTTTTGGAAAGTTTTTGGTTTTTAGAAGGTGTTTTTTTTATAAAATCTTCTTTTGTAGTGTATATTCCTTCCGGGTAATCGGTTTTTGCAGTGTTTTCTTTACCTGCATTAGAACTGCTTGGCTGAAAAGTTTCTCCTGTTATAGAAGTGAATTTTGGGTCAGACTCCGATACTTCTTCTATGTTTTTAATGGAATTGTCAAATAACTCTTCCATTTCCTTGTTTGTTGCGTTTAGATAATGAGCTTTACCGTTTTTGTCCCAAGTTAAATCCTTAAAAGCGATGATTTCATTGGTTGAAGTTGTAATAATACCTTCTTTGTAGTTTTTTTTCTCTTGTCCAAAAGTAAATGCAAATATAAAAATTGCTACAGGTAATAATATTTTTTTCATGATTGAAGATTAATAAATTGGTTTCTTGCAAACATACAAAAAGCCTTATATACTTACACTGAGTAAATTAAAATTTTAAAATTTATATAACTGCTTGTGGATTAAAAAATTATTTATATTTTTGCACCCTAAAATAAAAAGCAATTAAATGCCTACTATTCAACAATTAGTAAGAAAAGGAAGAGCCACGCTTGCCAAGAAGAGCAAATCGGCTGCCCTTGATTCTTGTCCACAAAGACGAGGTGTATGTACTAGAGTATATACTACCACTCCTAAGAAACCTAACTCTGCACTTAGAAAAGTGGCAAGGGTAAGACTTTCAAACGGTAAAGAAGTTAACGCCTACATCCCGGGCGAAGGACATAATCTTCAAGAGCACTCGATAGTATTGGTAAGAGGCGGAAGGGTGAAAGACCTACCGGGAGTACGTTACCACATCGTAAGAGGTGCATTGGACACTGCGGGTGTAAATGGAAGAACTCAGAGAAGATCTAAGTACGGTGCTAAGAGACCTAAACCAGGACAAGCTGCTGCAGCTCCTGCAAAAGGAAAGAAAAAATAATCATTAAATAAGGTACAAAACAATGAGAAAGACAAAAGCGAAAAAAAGACCGTTGTTACCAGATCCAAAGTTTAATGATCAATTGGTAACTAGATTTGTAAATAATTTGATGCTTGACGGTAAGAAGTCAATTGCGTTCAAAATATTCTATGATGCATTGGATATCGTAGAAACTAAAAAAGGTGAAACTGAAAAAACATCTCTTGAAATCTGGAAAGATGCATTAACAAATGTTATGCCTCACGTAGAAGTACGTTCTAGAAGAGTAGGTGGTGCTAACTTCCAGATTCCAATGCCAATCAGAGCAGATAGAAAAATTTCTATGGCAATGAAATGGTTAATCAAATATTCTAAGGCTAGAAATGATAAGTCTATGGCTTTGAAATTGGCTAACGAAGTTGTGGCTGCTTCTAGAGAAGAAGGTGCTGCTTACAAAAAGAAGAGTGATACTCACAAAATGGCGGAAGCTAACAAAGCGTTTTCACACTTTAAATTCTAATCTGAAATGGGAAGAGATCTTAAATTTACAAGAAATATCGGTATTGCTGCGCACATTGATGCGGGTAAGACTACCACTACAGAAAGAATTTTATTCTATACAGGTGTAAACCACAAAATTGGTGAGGTTCACGATGGTGCTTCTACAATGGACTGGATGGAGCAGGAAGCAGAAAGAGGTATTACAATTACTTCCGCTGCAACTACTTGTTCTTGGAACTTTCCAACAGACCAAGGAAAAGCTTTGCCAGAAACTAAACCTTACCACTTCAACATCATCGATACACCGGGACACGTTGACTTCACAGTAGAAGTGAACAGATCTTTGAGAGTATTGGATGGATTGGTATTCCTTTTCTCTGCAGTAGATGGAGTAGAGCCTCAGTCTGAAACAAACTGGAGACTTGCTGACAACTATAAAGTTGCGAGAATGGGATTTGTAAACAAAATGGACAGACAAGGTGCTGACTTCCTTAACGTGGTAAACCAAGTTAAGACAATGTTAGGATCTAATGCCGTTCCAATCGTTTTACCAATCGGTTCAGAAGAGGATTTCAAAGGTGTAGTTGACTTAATTAAAAACAGAGCGATCATCTGGGATGAAGCAGGACAAGGAGCTACTTTCGAAGTAGTGCCAATTCCTGAAGACATGAAAGCTGAAGTTCTGGAATATAGAGAGAAACTAGTAGAAGCTGTTGCTGACTACGATGAGACTTTGATGGAGAAATTCTTCGAAGATCCGGATTCTATCTCTGAAGAAGAAATCAACGAAGCGCTTAGAAAAGCTACTATTGATTTATCTATTATCCCGATGACTTGTGGTTCTTCATTCAAGAATAAAGGAGTACAGTTTATGCTGGATGCAGTATGTAAATATTTGCCTTCTCCATTGGATAAAGATGATATCAAAGGTACTGACCCAAGAACTGATGCTGAAATCACAAGAAAACCATCTGTAGATGAGCCTTTCGCAGCTTTAGCATTTAAGATTGCTACCGATCCTTTCGTAGGAAGATTAGCATTCTTCAGAGCATACTCTGGAAGACTTGATGCTGGTTCTTATATCTTGAACACTCGTTCAGGTGATAAAGAAAGAATCTCAAGAATCTATCAGATGCATGCTAACAAGCAAAACCCGGTAGAATATATTGAAGCTGGAGATATTGGTGCAGCTGTTGGATTCAAATCTATCAAAACTGGTGATACAATGTGTGACGAGAAAAACCCGATCATTCTTGAATCGATGGTTTTCCCTGATCCGGTAATTGGTATCGCTGTTGAGCCTAAAACTAAAGCTGACCAGGATAAAATGGGTAACGCTCTAGCTAAATTGGCTGAAGAAGATCCTACGTTTACGGTGAGAACTGACGAGGCTTCTGGACAAACGATCATCTCTGGTATGGGTGAGCTTCACTTAGATATCATTGTAGACCGTATGAAAAGAGAGTTCAAGGTTGAAGTAAATCAAGGACAACCTCAGGTAGAGTACAAAGAAAACTTAACAAAAGTTGCCAGCCACAGAGAAGTTTACAAAAAGCAGTCTGGTGGTAAAGGTAAATTTGCTGACATTGTATTTGAACTAGGACCTGCAGACGAGGGTAAAGTTGGTTTAGAATTCATCAATGAGATCAAAGGTGGTAACGTTCCTAAAGAATTTGTTCCTGCAATTGAAAAAGGCTTTAAAGCTGCAATGAAAAACGGTCCTTTGGCTGGTTTCGAAGTTGAAGGTATTAAAGTTACTCTTAAAGATGGATCTTTCCACGCAGTGGATTCTGATGCCCTTTCTTTTGAAATGGCTGCTAAATTAGGATTCAAAGAAGCGGGACGTGCTGCTAAGCCAGTAATCATGGAGCCTATTATGAAACTGGAAGTTGTAACTCCGGAAGAATATATGGGTAACATCATTGGTGACCTTAACAAGAGAAGAGGTACTATCAGTGGACAAGAAGAGAAGAACGGAGCTGTTGTTATCAAAGGTTCGGTTCCATTGTCTGAAATGTTTGGTTATGTTACTACTCTAAGAACACTTTCATCAGGAAGAGCTACTTCTTCTATGGAATTAGAGAAGTACCAAGCTACTCCGCAAAACGTTGCTGAAGATATCATTGCTAAAGCAAAAGGTTAATTTTTAAAGTACAAGAAATGTCACAAAGAATCAGAATAAAACTAAAATCTTACGATTACAACTTGGTAGACAAGTCTGCTGAGAAAATCGTAAAAACGGTAAAGGCTACTGGTGCTGTTGTAAACGGACCAATTCCATTGCCAACGAACAAGAGAATCTTCACAGTGTTGAGATCTCCGCACGTAAACAAGAAAGCAAGAGAGCAGTTCCAATTATCAGCTCACAAGAGATTGATGGATATCTACTCTTCTTCTTCTAAAACTGTTGATGCTCTAATGAAATTAGAACTTCCTTCAGGAGTTGACGTAGAAATTAAAGTGTGATAAATCGCATTTTGCTATGATACCTAAATCCCTTTTCGAAAGAAAGGGATTTTTTATGTTCCTACCTTAAATGTTAATTAAATTAAGATAGCTTAAAAAAAACTTAATAAAGTTTATTTAATAAATTTATTGAAAATGAATTTTTGGATAGATAAATTAAATAGAATTGTTAAAATTTTATTATTATTTTAAAATTAATGAATTAATCTCAATAAAATATTAAATTTGTCGCCTTAATTTTAAAAATATGAAGAAAATTTTAGTCACTTTGTTGTTCGCTGCGACACTTCCTATGGTAAGTGCACAGTGGCGCAAAACAGAAATGCATGGCAGTAAGCTTAGAGCAACTGCAGATGATAAGTCTTATTATACTTTAGACCTGTCTCAATTGCGAAACCAATTATCATCAGCTCAAAGAATGAGAGAAGGAAATGGAGGAGTTGAAATCAGTATCCCAACAATAGATGGGAAGGCGGAAAGGTTCAAAGTTTTCAGTTTTCCGGTAATGGTAGACGAACTTGCGGAGAAATATCAGCTTGGATCATATTATGGTGTAAGTGTTTCTGATCCTACTGTTACAGTTAGATTTAGTGTTGCTCCCAACGATTTCCAATCTATGATGTTCAGAAATGGTGTTTCAGAATTTATTGAGCCTGCAAATACGGATAAAACAGTTTACGGTATCCATTATAAAACTGGAAAATCAGAAGCGAACGGGGTTTTCTGCTCTACAAAAGAGCCGGGGCGTGAAGATATGAGTCAACTGATTCAGCTAGGTAATGATTATGTAAATAGCCCAATGTTTACACAAAGGAGTTCTGATAAAAAATATAGAACATTGCGTTTGGCAATGTCCACTACCGCAGAATATGGCAACTTCTTTGGAGGAACAACTGCTGGTGCTTTGGCTCAAGTCAATGCAACTTTAACAAGGGTAAACGGAGTGTTTGAAAAAGAGTTAGGTCTGCATTTGATTATGCAAAATTATCCATCTTTACTGTATTATGGTACAGTCACAGCGGATCCCTATTCTACTGTAACGAGTGCTACTTCTCCTCCGGATGCTTGGAACACCCAATTAATGAATACTTTGCATTCTGTTGTGGGTGATGCCAATTTTGATATAGGACATTTGTTCGGTGCTTCTGGTGGTGGTGGTAATGCAGGTTGTATTGGTTGTGTTTGTAGTAATACTCTCGCAATCGGGAATGGAACAGCTACAGATACCTATAAAGGAGCAGGAATTACTTCTCCTGCTACAGGATCTAAAAATCCCTCGACAACATATCCGCCTTCCGGAGATAGTTTTGACATAGATTATGTAGCTCACGAGATGGGACACCAGCTTGGAGCTTATCATACATATAGCTGGTATGAGGGGACAGGTGTTAATTATGAACCAGGTTCGGGATCTACAATAATGGGATATGCAGGTATTACGGGAACTGATCTCGATGTTCAGGCTCATTCAGATGCATATTTCCATGTAGGAAGTATCGCAAATATACAGACAAATTTGGCGCTGGCTTCTAAAACTTGTGATATAGAAACTGCTATTACAAATAGTCCTCCTGTAATTAACACAATGCCTGCCTATACAATTCCGTTGAATACAGCTTTTGCATTAACGGCTACAGCTACTGATCCTGATGGTGATGCTATGACTTACTGTTGGGAACAAGTAAACAGCTCTTCTTCTGCTATTGGCCAACCATGGGGGGCTGGTGCTGGTATTAGTAATAATACATCTTACGGAAGTGGCCATGTTTTAGGAACAACTGCTACAGGAGCTATGTTTCGTTCGTTAGCTCCGGTATCATCACCAACAAGATATTTTCCAACTCTTGGAACTGTATTAGGTGGTGCAGTGAAAAATTTGTCAATTTGGGAGTCAACTTCTTCAGTAGCAAGATCAACGATATTTAGAGTTACTGTTAGAGATTTAAATATAAGCAATCCACAAACTGCTTTTGCAAATCAAGTTGTAACGGTAGGTTCTGCTCCAGCATTTACAGTAAGTACCACTTCATTATCAGCGGGTTCTAATTCAACTATTAATTGGGTACCTTCCGGAACAACAGCTTCGCCTTACAATGTTGCTAATGTGAAAATTGATTTCACATCTGATGGTGGTGAAACTTGGACAACTTTAGCAGAGTCTGTGCCTAATTCAGGGTCGGCTAGTGTTGTTGTGCCTTCATCATTGTCGGGTAAATCTGGACATATCAGAGTCTCTGCTATCGGTAATGTATTTTATGCTGTGAAAGCGGCTTCAGTTACAGATTTAGCAGTGTCTGATGTTAATAATACTAAATCTGTACAAGTTTATCCAAATCCGGTAAAAGAAGTGCTAAATGTATCTAATGCTTCTGCGACTTCATCTTACGAGATCTTCAATGCTGCAGGACAGCTGGTTTCTAAAGGAAATCTTGGAACTGGAAAAGTAGCAGTAAATAAATTAGCAAAAGGCGTTTACTTTATCAATATAGATGATAAAGGGACAGTTGTTAAGACTAAATTTATTAAAGAATAATAATTCTAAAGCAACATTACAAAGAAAAAGACCTTCTATTTTGAAGGTCTTTTTCTTTGTATGATAAGATGTTTATTTAATTAACTTTGAAAATAAAAAATGAACAATAAAAATCTTTTCGAGAAATTCTCAAATTGGGCGACTAATTTTACCGGAAGCTCATATGCTTTTATAGGAGCGACGTCTATTGTTATAATCTGGGCGATATGCGGACCTGTTTTCAATTATTCAGAAACTTGGCAATTGATTATTAATACAGGAACAACTATTATTACTTTCTTGATGGTCTTTCTTATACAAAAAGCTCAGAATAAGGATAGTAAAGCCATTCAATTAAAATTGAATGAACTTATTGCTGCAAGTAGGCAAGCTAGTAATAGAATGGTTGATATAGAAGATTTAACCGAAAAAGAACTGGATCAACTCCATCGGTATTTTGTGAAAATTGCAGAATTATCCAAGCAAGAAGGTAATATACACAAGTGTTATTCTATAGATGCCGCCGTTGAAAAACATAAACTTAAAAATGAAGAAAAACTCTAAGTGTTAAATTATATGCTTACGATATTATCCAACAAGTCTATTTGTTCATAATTCTGTAACTAACAAAAAATCAAATAATTTCTGTGAAAATATTTGCCATTATGAAAAATATCCTTACATTTGCACACTCATTTTAGGGAAGGAGTATGCCTATTTCAAACATAGAATATGACGAAAACCGCTAAAATGCTGAAGTGAAATATAATAGATATATAATAAATAATGTCAGGTATTATTGGTAAAAAAATCGGTATGACATCTTTGTTTGACGAAGCAGGGAAAAATATTCCTTGTACGGTTATTCAAGCTGGTCCATGCTCGGTTTTACAGGTCAGAACCGAAGAAGTTGACGGATATGTTGCTGTTCAACTAGGTTTCGATGACAAGAGTGAGAAGAACGTTGGTAAAGCGTTAGCTGGTCATTTCAAAAAGGCTGGTTCAACTCCTAAAGCTAAGTTGGTAGAATTCAGAAATGCATTCGAGCACGAAGTAAAAACAGGAGATAAGGTAGAAGTTGATATGTTTGCAGAAGGTGAGTATGTGGATGTAACAGGTACTTCTAAAGGTAAAGGTTTCCAAGGTGTTGTTAAAAGACACGGATTTGGAGGTGTAATGCAAGCTACTCACGGTCAGCACAACAGACTTAGAGCTCCAGGTTCTATCGGTGCTGGATCGGATCCTTCAAGAGTATTCAAAGGAATGAGAATGGCTGGTAGAATGGGAGGTAAGCAGGTAACTGTTCAAAACCTTCAAGTGTTAAAAGTTGATCAAGAACAAAATCTTTTAGTGGTAAAAGGTGCTGTTCCGGGAGCTAAAAATTCTTATGTAATTATCAAGAAATGGAACTAGTAGTATTAAATACATCAGGAAAAGAAACCGGAAGAAAAGTAACTCTTGACGAATCAGTATTCGGAATTGAGCCAAATCAGCATGCGGTTTACTTAGAGGTTAAACAATACCTTGCTGCTCAAAGACAAGGTACTCATAAATCAAAAGAAAGAAGCGAAATTACTGCTTCTACAAGAAAACTTAAGAAACAAAAAGGTTCAGGATCTGCGAGATATGGTGATATCAAGTCACCAACTTTCAAAGGTGGAGGTAGAGTTTTTGGTCCAAAACCAAGAGACTACAGATTCAAATTGAACAAAGCGCTTAAGAGATTAGCTAAAAAATCTGTTCTTTCTCAAAAATTGAAAGATAACAGTATTAAAGTTTTGGAGAATTTGAGTTTTGATGCTCCTAAGACTAAAGAATTCATCACTGTATTGAATGCTTTAGAACTTACTGGGAAAAAGTCATTGTTCATTATTCCTGAAGCAAATAAGAATGTGTATTTATCTTCAAGAAACTTGCCTAAAACAAGGGTTTTAAATTATAATGAAATTTCTTCTTATGATTTGATCAATGCAGGTGAGATTGTTTTCTTTGAAGGTGCAGTAGAAAAATTCCAGGACAACTTAAAGAAATAAATCATGTCAGTTATTATTAAACCAGTTATTTCAGAAAAGGCAAACTATCTTACAGATTTAAGAGGTGCTTATTCTTTCTTGGTTGCTCCAAAAGCAAACAAGATCCAAATCAAAGGTGCTATTGAGGCAGCTTACGGTGTAAAAGTAGCAGACGTTAGAACCATGATTTATGCGCCTAGAGTTTCTTCTAAATACACGAAAAAAGGACTTCAAGTTGGGAAAACTAACAAATTGAAAAAGGCAGTTGTAACATTGGCTGCTGGAGAAGTTATTGATATTTTCGCAACAAATTAATTAATCATAAATAATAGTAATGTCTGTTAGAAAATTAAAACCTATCACCCCGGGACAGAGATTCAGAGTTGTTAATAACTTTGAGGAAATTACTACCAACAAACCAGAGAAGTCTCTAACTGTTGGTATTAGTAAGTCAGGTGGACGTAACCAAACTGGTAAAATGACCATGCGTTACACCGGCGGTGGACACAAAAAGAAATACAGAATTATCGACTTCAAAAGAAATAAACATGACGTTGAAGCTACGGTAAAAACTGTAGAGTATGATCCAAACAGAACTGCATTCATCGCTTTAGTAGAGTATGCAGATGGAGAGAAAAGATATATCATCGCTCCAAACGGGATCAAAGTTGATCAGAAAATTGTTTCTGGAGAAACTGCTGAGCCTAATGTAGGTAATGCTATGAAATTGAAAAACATTCCTTTGGGAACTGTGATTTCTTGTATCGAAATGAAGCCTGGTCAAGGTGCTATTTTGGCAAGAAGTGCTGGATCTTCAGCTCAATTAACTTCAAGAGATGGAAAGTATGCAATCATCAAGTTGCCTTCTGGAGAGTCTAGAATGATTCTTACTGAATGTATGGCAATGATTGGATCTGTTTCTAATTCTGATCACCAATTAACTGTATCAGGTAAGGCTGGTAGAAGCAGATGGTTGGGTAGAAGACCAAGAACAAGACCAGTAGTAATGAACCCGGTTGATCACCCAATGGGAGGTGGTGAAGGACGTTCTTCTGGAGGTCACCCAAGATCTAGAAACGGTAAGCCGGCTAAAGGTTACAAAACTAGAAAGAAAAACAAAGTGTCTAACCGTTACATCGTATCTAAAAGAAAATAATTATGGCAAGATCACTTAAAAAAGGACCATTCATTCATCATACTTTAGATAAGAAGGTTCAGGCAAATGTAGAGTCTGGTAAAAAGACTGTAATAAAAACTTGGTCTAGAGCGTCTATGATTTCTCCAGACTTTGTTGGACAAACTATAGCTGTACACAATGGGAAATCTTTTATCCCTGTTTATGTTACAGAAAACATGGTAGGTCACAAGTTAGGCGAATTTTCTCCGACAAGATCTTTCAGAGGTCACGGTGGTAACAAAAATAAAGGAGGTAGATAATCATGGGATCAAGAAAAAGAGAAAGTGCATTAGCACGTAAAATAGCAAACCAAGATGTGGCAAAAGCGTTACATAACGATTGCCCATCTTCTCCAAGAAAAATGAGATTAGTTGCTGATATCATTAGAGGAGTAGAGGTAGAAAAAGCTTTATCTATTCTTAAATATTCTAAGAAAGATGCTTCTAATAAATTAGAAAAAGTATTGCTTTCTGCTATTGCAAACTGGCAATCAAAAAACGAAGGCGCTGATATTGAAGAGGCTAACCTTATCGTGAAAGAAATATTTGTAGACAGTGCAAGACAATTGAAGAGACTAAGACCTGCTCCACAAGGTAGAGGTTACAGAATCAGAAAAAGATCAAACCACATTACATTAATCTTAGGTACTAAAAATTAATTCAAGGTATGGGACAGAAGACAAATCCAATTGGTAACAGATTAGGTATCATCAGAGGATGGGATTCTAACTGGTTTGGTGGTAAAAACTACGGTGATAGAATCGCTGAGGATTACAAAATCAGAAGATACCTTGAAGCAAGATTATCTAAAGGTGGTATTTCAAAAATCTTTATTGAAAGAACACTTAAATTAGTAACTGTAACGATTACAACTGCCAGACCAGGTTTAATCATCGGGAAAGGTGGACAGGAAGTTGACAAACTAAAAGAAGAGTTGAAAAAATTGACCGGAAAAGATATCCAGATCAATATTTTCGAAATCAAGAGACCTGAGCTAGATGCAGTATTGGTTGCTGACAGCATCGCTAAGCAAATCGAAAACCGTATCTCTTACAGAAGAGCTGTGAAAATGGCAATCGCTTCTACTATGAGAATGGGTGCTGAAGGAATCAAAGTTCAGATTTCTGGAAGATTGAACGGAGCTGAAATGGCACGTTCTGAAAACTTCAAAGAAGGAAGAATTCCTTTATCTACTTTCCGTGCTGATATCGATTATCACATCGGTGAAGCATTGACTCAATACGGTAAGTTAGGTGTTAAAGTTTGGATTATGAAAGGAGAAGTGTACGGTAAAAGAGACCTTACTCCACTTGTAGGACAACAGAAAAAAGCGCCAGCCGGAGGTAGAAACGAGAGAAACGACAGAGGAGAAAGAGGCGACAGAAAACCAAGAAGAAATAATTAATAAAATTTTAGAGGATAGTTTTTAAATGACCGTTACTTTTTTAAAATCTAAATTCTAAAATCTAAAATTTAAGAAATTATGTTACAACCAAAAAGAACCAAATTCCGTAGAGTTCATAAGATGAAAATGAAGGGGGTTGCTCAGAGAGGTAATCAACTTGCTTACGGAACTTTCGGAATCAAAGCTACAGAGGGAGCTTGGGTTACTGCAAGACAAATTGAAGCTGCTCGTATTGCTGCTACAAGATATATGAAAAGAGAAGGTCAACTATGGATCAAAATCTTCCCGGATAAGCCAATTACTAAAAAACCAGCGGAAGTACGTATGGGTAAAGGTAAAGGTGCTGTGGAATATTGGGTAGCTGTAGTGAAACCAGGTAAAATTATGTTCGAAGTTGGTGGTGTACCTTATGATGTGGCAAAAGAAGCGCTTAGGCTTGCTGCTCAAAAGTTACCGATTGTTACCAAGTTCGTAGTTGCAAACGATTTCGTTAAACCTCTATAATCTCTATTAAAATGAAAAAAGCTGACATCAAAAATTTAAGCGTAGAGGATATCAAAGTTCAATTGGCTGACGCTGAAGCTAACTATTCAAAATTGAAATTAGCGCACAGAATTAGCCCAGTTGAAAATCCGATTCAGATCAGAGATTTGAGAAAAACGATTGCAAGACTTAACACAGAATTAACTAACAAACAATAATTCCTTTTTACAATGGACAGAAATTTAAGAAAAGAACGTATTGGAGTAGTTTCCAGCAATAAAATGGAAAAGACTATTGTTGTTAGTGAAACTACGAGAGTAAAACATCCAATGTACGGTAAGTTCGTTTTGAAAACGAAAAAATATACTGCACATGATGAGAACAACGAGTGCACAGAAGGTGATACAGTTTTAATTACTGAAACTAGACCTTTGAGCAAGAGCAAAAGATGGAGATTAGTAAGAATCATTGAAAAAGCTAAGTAATAATGTTACAAACAGAATCAAGATTAAAAGTTGCTGATAACACAGGTGCAAAAGAAGTACTTGTTATCAGAGTTCTAGGAGGAACTAGAAGAAGATATGCTTCAGTTGGTGATAAAATCGTTGTTACTATCAAAGATTCTACACCATCAGGAAACGCAAAGAAAGGTCAAGTATCTAAAGCAGTAGTAGTAAGAACTAAAAAAGCAGTTAGAAGAAAAGATGGATCTTACATCAAGTTCGAAGACAACGCTTGTGTATTGCTAAACGCTGCCGGAGAAATGAGAGGAACTCGTGTTTTCGGACCAGTTGCCCGTGAGTTGAGAGACAAAGAATATATGAAGGTTATTTCATTAGCTCCTGAAGTACTTTAATTTTAAAATTTTAAGAAAATGTCAAAAGTTAAAATAAAAAGAGGAGACAACGTAATCGTTACTACCGGAAAAAATAAAGGGAGTAAAGGTGAAGTTCTTGAAGTAATCAAGAAAGAAGGTAAAGATCCTAGAGTTATCGTTGCAGGAATTAATATCGTTAAAAAACATACTAAGCCATCTGCACAGAACCCTCAAGGTGGAATCGTAGAAAAGGAAGCTTCACTACATATTTCAAATGTATCATTGACTGATAAGAGCGGTAAAGCTACTAAAGTTGGATACAAAGTAGAAGGTGATAAAAAAGTAAGAGTTGCTAAAACAACAGGTGAAACTTTATAATTTAAATTACAATGGAATATATAGTAAGACCAAAACAAGCATATAAAGAGAAGATTGTTCCTGCAATGATGGAAGAATTTGGATACAAGTCAGTAATGCAAGTGCCTAAATTGGAAAAAATCGTTGTAAGCCAAGGACTTGGTGCAGCTGTTCAAGATAAGAAAATCGTTGACTATGCTGTAGAAGAATTGACCGCTATCACTGGACAAAAAGCTGTAGGTACTTTATCTAAAAAAGATGAAGCAGCTTTCAAACTTAGAAAAGGAATGCCAATCGGAGCTAGAGTAACTCTTAGAGCTGATAAAATGTATGAGTTCCTAGACAGATTGACGTCTTCTGCTCTACCAAGAATTAGAGATTTTTCTGGTATCAAAGCTGAAGGTTTCGATGGAAGAGGTAATTATAACTTAGGTATTACTGAGCAGATTATCTTCCCAGAGATTGTTATCGACAAAGTGAAAAAAATCCAAGGGATGGATATCACTTTCGTTACAACAGCGAACACTGATAAAGAAGCAAAAGCGTTATTAACTCACTTCGGTTTACCTTTCAAAAAGAACTAAGAAATGGCTAAAGAATCAATGAAAGCGCGTGAGCGCAAAAGAGAAGCTACTGTAGCTAAATATGCTGAAAAAAGAAAAGCTTTGAAAGAAGCCGGAGATTATGAAGCATTACAGAAATTGCCTAAAAATGCTTCTCCTGTAAGATTACACAACAGATGTAAATTGACAGGAAGACCAAGAGGATATATGAGAACATTCGGTATTTCCAGAGTAACTTTCCGTGAAATGGCAAACAATGGTCTTATCCCGGGAGTTAAAAAAGCTAGTTGGTAAGCAATTAAAAAAATCGAGGCAATTAAGTTGTTGAGATACTAAAGATAGAGATGTCATGTTTTTGATATCTCTATCTTCAAGTCTTTTCAATACTGGTTGTCATTAACCAATAATTTAAAACAAAGAAATGGTAACAGATCCAATTTCAGATTTCCTAACAAGAGTAAGGAACGCACAAAGCGCAGGCCACAAAGTGGTGGAAATTCCTGCATCGAAAATCAAAAAAGAGATCACTAAGATTCTTTTTGACCAAGGTTATATCTTGAACTACAAGTTCGAGGATAATGCAGTTCAAGGAGCTATCAAGATCGCTTTGAAGTATGACAAGCAAACGAACAAGCCAGCTATCAAGTCTATCCAAAGAGCTTCTAGACCAGGTCTTCGTCAGTACAAAGGTTCAGAAGAACTTCCAAGAGTACTTAACGGATTAGGTGTAGCTATCATCTCTACTTCTAAAGGAGTAATGACTGATAAAAAAGCTAGACAAGAGAAAGTGGGGGGTGAAGTAATTTGCTACGTATATTAATTTTTTAAAACAAGGAAAATGTCAAGAATTGGTAAAGCAATTATAGAAGTTCCTGCTGGGGTTACTATCACTGAAAAAGATAATATCGTAACAGTAAAAGGTCCTAAGGGAGAATTATCTCAGGAGCTTAAAGGAGGAATTAGCTTCGCACAAGAAAACGGTGTACTTACGTTCACTCGTCCTTCTGATTCAAAAGAACATAAGGCGCTTCACGGTTTATACAGAGCGCTTATCAACAATATGGTTGTTGGTACTTCTACAGGATTCACTAAGCAATTAGAACTAGTAGGAGTTGGATACAGGGCATCTCACAATGGTCAAAAATTAGAATTGGCTCTTGGATTTTCTCACGGTATCATTTTGGAACTTCCAAAAGAAGTAACATTGGATACATTGACTGAAAAAGGGAAAAACCCGATCATTACATTATCTTCTTACGATAATCAACTTCTTGGGATGGTAGCTGCGAAGATCAGATCTTTCAGAAAACCTGAGCCTTACAAGGGAAAAGGTGTGAAATTCGTGGGTGAAATCATCAGAAGAAAAGCCGGTAAATCTGCATAAAATTTAAGAAAATGGCATTAACAAAAGTTGAAAAACGAATCAGAATCAAAAGAAGAGTAAGAGGTAAGATTTCAGGATCTGCAGAATTACCAAGATTATCTGTATTCAAGAGTAATAAAGAAATCTACGCTCAATTAGTAGATGATAAAGACGGAAAAACATTAGTATTTGCATCTTCCAGAGAGAAAGGTGTTGACGCTAAAGGAACGAAAACTGAGGTATCTGTGGCTGTAGGTAAAGCTATTGCAGCTAAAGCTAAAGCAGCGGGTATCGAGAATGTTGTATTTGATAGAAATGGTTTCGTATACCACGGTAGAGTGAAAGCTCTCGCTGACGGTGCTAGAGAGGCTGGTCTTAAATTCTAATTTTAAAAATCTAGAAACATGGTAGATAGTAATATAGAAAGAGTTAAACCTGGAGGATTAGAATTAAAAGATCGTCTGGTTGCTGTTAACAGAGTAACTAAAGTAACCAAAGGTGGTAGAGCATTCGGTTTTTCTGCAATTGTTGTTGTAGGAAACGAGGATGGAATTATCGGATATGGATTAGGTAAATCTAAAGAAGTAGCTTCTGCAATTGCTAAAGCAGTAGAAGATGCTAAGAAAAACTTAGTAAAAGTTCCAGTAATTAATCATACAATTCCTCACCAGACTTCTGCAAGATATGGTGGAGCTGATATCTTTTTAAGACCAGCTTCTCATGGTACAGGACTTATTGCCGGAGGTGCGGTAAGAGCGGTACTAGAATCTGCAGGTGTGCATGATGTATTGTCAAAATCTAAAGGTTCTTCTAACCCACATAATGTTGTGAAAGCTACTTTCAACGCATTATTGGATATCAGAAGACCAGAAGAGATTGCAAGAATGAGAGGAGTTTCTCTAAGTAAAGTGTTTAACGGTTAATTAATATAGCAATGGCAACAATCAAAGTAAAATTAGTTAGAAGTGCTATTAATCGTTCTAAAACTCAGAAAAGAACACTTGAAGCACTAGGATTTAAGAGACTTCAACAAGTTGTAGAGCACGAAGCTACACCTTCTATTTTGGGGATGATTGCTTCTGTAAGTCACTTATTAGAAGTTCAGAAATAATTAAAAAATTAAATGATAATGAGATTGGGAAATCAATTGGCTTCTCAATCTCAAAGTCTTTAAATCTTTAAATCAAATACAACATGAATTTAAATAACATACAACCGGCTGCAGGTGCTACTCACAATTCAAAAAGAATTGGTAGAGGTCAGGGAAGCGGTAAAGGTGGTACTTCAACAAAAGGACATAAGGGTCAAAAAGCTAGAGCTGGTTATTCTCAAAAAATCGGTTTCGAAGGTGGACAGATGCCTTTGCAAAGAAGATTACCAAAATTTGGTTTCAAAAATATTAATAGAAAAGAGTTCAGAGCAATCAATCTTGATACTATCCAGACTTTGATCGATACTAAAAACATTACTGGTGAAATCACTAAAGATGTATTAGTAGCAAACGGTCTTGCTTCAAAAAATGAATTAGTTAAAATCTTAGGTAGAGGTGATTTCAAAGCGGGAGCTTCTATCTCTGCGGATAAATTTACTAAGTCTGCTGAAGAAGCAATCAACAAAGCAGGAGGTAAAGCAATTACTCTTTAACTTAATAGATAATGAAAGAATTTATACAAACACTTAAAAACATTTGGAGTCTGAAGGAGTTGAGAGATAAGATTATCTTGACACTTTCTCTAGTCCTTGTGTATAGATTCGCTTCGTATGTTTCTCTTCCGTCTATTAATATGGCAGAAGTAGGAAGCTTACTACAACATTACCAAAACCAAGGCGGGAACCAACAAGGAGCCGGCCTTTTGGGTTTATTATCATCTTTCACTGGCGGTGCGTTTAGTCGTGCTTCTATTATGGCATTAGGAATTATGCCGTATATCTCCGCATCAATTATTGTCCAATTAATGGGCATGGCAATACCTTACTTACAGAAGTTGCAAAAAGATGGGGAAAGTGGAAGAAATACTTTAAACCAAATTACCAGATGGTTAACTATAGGAGTTTGTATTGTACAAGCACCCTCTTATTTAACCTCAATAACGCAATACTTTTTGCCATATTCACAATTTCAGTCAGCTTATTATGTTGATCCTAGTAATGTTATGTTGTTTTGGATACCAAGTATTGTGATTCTAGTTGCAGGTTCTGTATTTGCAATGTGGTTAGGGGAGAAGATTACGGATAAGGGTATTGGTAATGGTATTTCTATTCTAATTATGGTGGGTATCCTTGCGGATCTTCCAACTGCTTTTTATCAAGAAGTTATAACACAAAATGGTAAAGGTGGTTTTGGAAGCATTATGATTTTAATTGAAGTTATATTCTGGTTATTAGTTATTCTTTTAGCAATCATTTTATCAGTTGCTGTTAGAAAAATTCCAATTCAATATGTTAGTCGTGCTCAAGCAAGAGGTGGAGTTAGCAGAAATCTGATGGAAGGAGCTAGACAATGGATCCCATTGAAAGTGAATGCTGCAGGTGTAATGCCAATTATCTTTGCTCAAGCATTAATGTTTGTACCGGGATTATTAACCAAGGTAGATGAATCTAATACATTTTTAGCAGGATTTAAAAATGTTTTCAGCTGGCAATACAATGTATTGTTTGCCTTATTGATTATTATATTTTCATTTTTCTATACGGCAATTACCATTCCTGTGAATCAAATGGCTGATGATTTGAAGCGTAACGGAGGCTTAATTCCAAAAGTGAGACCCGGAAAAGAAACGGCAGATTATCTTGATGATGTTTTATCAAAAATAACCTTGCCAGGTGCGATTTTTTTATCTATCTTTGCAGTCCTTCCGGCAATAGTGCATGGAGCGTTTGTTCAGACGGATAGATTCGCCTTATTTTTTGGGGGAACATCGTTGTTGATTATGGTGGGCGTTATTCTTGATACCGTTCAACAGATCAATACGTATCTACTGAACCATCATTATGACGGGTTGATGCAATCTAAATTATCAAGATCATCAAACTATTAATAAGATAATGGCAAAACAGAAACATATAGAACAAGACGGCGTTATTACGGAAGCACTTTCGAATGCGCAGTTTCGTGTAGAGCTTGAAAATGGACATGTATTAATTGCCCATATTTCAGGTAAAATGAGAATGCATTACATAAAACTCTTACCTGGAGACAAGGTAAGACTAGAATTATCTCCCTATGATCTTTCAAAAGGGAGAATAACTTTTAGATATTAAAAATACAAACAAATGAAATCTTATGATTCCATTTGTTTGTTAATAAAAAAAAAATATTTTCAAATGAAAGTTAGAGCATCTATTAAAAAAAGAAGTGCTGATTGCAAAATTGTACGCAGAAAAGGTGTGCTATTTGTAATCAACAAGAAGAACCCAAAATTTAAACAAAGACAAGGCTAACATTAAATTATGGCGAGAATTTCAGGTATTGATTTACCAAAAAACAAAAGAGGAGTTATTGGACTTACATACATCTACGGTGTTGGTAAGAGTACAGCTTCAGAAATTTTGAAAAACGCTGGTATCAGCGAAGACAAGAAAGTCAACGAATGGAATGACGATGAATTGGCAGCAATCAGAACTTACATCACAGAAAACTTAAAAGTTGAGGGTGAATTGCGTTCTGAAATTCAATTGAACATCAAGAGATTGATGGATATTGGTTGTCAACGAGGAATACGTCACAGACTTGGATTACCTTTAAGAGGCCAAAGAACGAAAAACAATTCTAGAACCCGTAAAGGAAGAAGAAAAACTGTTGCTAACAAGAAAAAAGCAAGTAAATAATCGTTAGGAATTATGGCAAAACAAACTAAAGT
>QFQW01000104.1 GCA_003248755.1 Chryseobacterium sp.
GGTCTTTTAGGTCCCGGACTGACAACGGGAGCTGCTGATGATGATCCTTCAGGCATTGCTACCTATTCTCAGACAGGAGCTCAGTTTGGCTATGGTCAATTATGGACAGCCCTCTATATGCTTCCGTTTATGACTGCCGTGCAGGAAGCCTGTGCAAGAATAGGAATGGTTACCGGTAAAGGACTTACCGGAGTTATTAAAGAGCATTACAGTAAAAAAATCCTATACAGTTCGGTAGGATTGGTTGTCATTGCCAATACGATCAATATCGGAGCTGATATTGGGGCCATGGCAGCTGCCGCACAATTAATTATTCCTGCTGATATTGTTATACTAATGCTGTTTTTTACAGTTAGTATACTTACATTAGAGGTCTTCACCAGTTATCGGGTATATTCAAAAGTTCTTAAATGGCTGGCATTATCACTTCTTGCCTACCCACTTACAGCTTTTATTATTGATCAGCCGTGGAAAGAAATACTAAAAGCATCTATTGTTCCTCATTTTGAATTTTCTTTCAATTTTCTTTTTATAATCACCGGAGTATTTGGGACAACGATTACACCTTATATGTTCTTTTGGCAGGCTTCCCAGGAAGTAGAAGAAGAAAATGAGAGAGGTCTGATTCAAGATGGAAAGCCCAACATCGGATGGCGCCATATTCATGCAATGAGAAAAGATAATAGTATAGGAATGGTCATCTCTGAATTTACAACATGGTGTATTATATTAGTCGGAGGAACGGTTCTGCATAGCGCTCATATAACAGATATTAATACTGCGGCTGATGCAGCAAAAGCTTTAGAACCCCTGGTGCAATCATTTCCAAATTCGGGGTTGATCTCAAAAATCATATTTGCTACAGGAATCATTGGGTTGGGATTACTTGCCGTACCCGTTCTTTCAGGATCGGCATCATATGCGGTTTCCGAAGCTCTCAACTGGAATGCTAGTTTAAACCTGAAATTTGCAAGAGCAAAAGGATTTTATATGGTTATTATTATCTCTACACTTATTGGTCTGTGCATGAATTTTATTGGGATTAATCCTGTGAAGGCTCTTGTTTACACAGCTGTTCTCAATGGCGTAGCTGCTGTGCCTCTCTTGTTTCTTATCATCAGAATATCTGCAAGTGAAAGTATTATGGGAGAATTCAAAAGCAGGTGGCTTTCAAAAAGTTTATTATGGGTAACTTTTATATTTATGGCTACAGCGTCAATTGCAATGTTTTTTACAATCTAAAATAAATCCGAAAATAATACAGACTGTGTCGTATATGTTAATATTGCCGCTTTCAGGATTATCAAAAAACAAAACATCTGCAATATTACTCTAATGAATATTTGGAACTTTTGTAAGAATATTTTAAAATTACATTAATGTTTAAGTACGTATCTTCCTTTTGCCTTTCCTGTGAGAATCTCATCTAGTTTGTCAGGCAATTCCTCTAATCCGATTTCTGTAATAATATTTTCTAAATTTGAAAGTTTCCATTCATTAGACAATTTTCCCCAAATTAAGTTTCTTACTGATAAAGATGCTTCAACAGAATCAATTCCTGCCAAATGAACCCCTCTTAAAATAAATGGAAATATAGACGTATTCACTTCTGTAGATCCTGTCATTCCACAACAAGTAACAATACCTCCATACTGAGTAGATTTTACCATCCCCGAAAGAATCGCTCCGCCAACGGTATCAATTCCTGCAACAAATGTAGGTTTAGCAAGTGGTTTGCTATCATACATTTCAATGAAATCATTTCTGTTGATCACTTCTTTCGCTCCTAAAGAGTTGATTAAATACTCATTTTCTTTTTTTCCCGAAACTGCAAGTACGTCAAACCCTATTTTCGCCAAGATAGACACCGCAATACTTCCAACTCCTCCAGTAGCTCCGCTCACAACAACTTTTCCATTTTCTGAATTAACAGTGCTCGACTGCAATATTTGACAAACGGATAATCCTGCTGTCAAACCTGCTGTTCCATAACTCATTGCCTCTTTCTCTGTTAGTTCGGCAGGTAAATGAACTGCCCATTTTTCGGGAATACTGATATATTCACCAAATCCACCCCAGGTGTTCATCCCTAAATCAAAACCTGTAACCAAAACCTTACTTCCAATTGGAAATTTTTTTGAATTAGATTCAGCAACAGTTCCCACAGCATCAATACCCGGAATATGCGGAAACTTACGAGTTACTCCTTTATTACCTGAAGCTGACAATGCGTCTTTAAAGTTAATCGATGAATAACTCACTTTTATCAAAAGGTCATTTTTAGGAAGCTCTGACAAGTTTTTTTCCTTAATTTCTTTTGTAAACCCAATTGTACTTTCATTTATAACTAATGCTTTAAACGTATTATCCATTACTTTTTTGAGTAAATTTATTTAACTTTACATTGTAAAACAAGTACTTACATTCAATTCAGCTACTGAAACAAAGTACAGTTTTACTGACTATCAGAAGAAAAAATGTATGGAATTGCAAAAAATTGAAATAGACGAAATCGGAGAAACAGAAAATAAATGTCCATCCGATGTATTTTTACAAATAATAAAAGGTAAATGCAAAACAACCTTAATTGTTCTCATAAAAAAAGGCAGAAACAGGTTCGGAGAATTAAAGCGAACTCTTCCCACAATCAGTGAAAGAATGCTGGCTCGGCAATTAGAAGAATTAGTAAAAGACGGAATTCTTACACGAAAATCATTTGGAGAGGTTCCTCCAAGAGTGGAATATTATTTAACCGATTATGGCGAAACCATTTATCCAATTATCAAAGAGATGAGGAAATGGGGATATAAACACATAGAGGGATCAATCAATCTTTAAATTGATGTGGATTACATATTATTATATTTAAAGCATGATCTAATTCAAATAAGACAAGCTCTTAGACTCCTTATTTTCAGTGAGAGAAATTCCCCAAAAATAAATCCTCAATATAGCATTTGTATATTTATCCCTTTGAGCTTTATTAATACTCTTCCTTCCTAATCGCTTTATATGAGTTCGTAGATCAAGGAACTTCCGCTCAATATGATTGGTCTCTCTTCGTTTTGTGCTGTGAAGATGCTTAGGAATTAATTTAGGATAGATATTCAAACGATCACTATATATCTTTTTTGGATTTGCATAAAGTAAAGTATCTATAATACATTGTAGCGTCTTGGTCGTTCTTCTCCCAAGTTTATAGTCAATTACTTTCTTTGTCTCTCTACAATACGCTGCAACTACCCACCGCTCATTGGTTTTACTTTGAGTGTATGTTTTTAATTCATCAATTTCGATTGTAATATTCTGAGGGATTGGTGGCTTAACAACTTTAGAAGCGATTTTTAAAATCTTTTTTAGTACAGTCGTCTTACTGACATTAAGTAATCTGCTAATACCTCTAATACCAACTCCTTCTTTTATCAGCTGTTGAATATTATGATTAGTACTTTTCTATTATGCACGATAAGAATATTTCCCAATGAACTTCTTTTTGCATTTTTTGCACTGATAGCGCTGCTTATTTTGTGATGTTATTCCTGCCTTGATACAGTAGCTGTAATTACAGTGAATACATCGATTTCGCCGTTTATTCATAATGATTTAAAGTAAATTAGTAACTCCACATCTGAACCATCAGCTTTTGGACTTATGCATTCCGGAGTCGCTATTTTGCTTTTTAGTCGGCAAAAATAAAAAACGATGAACTATAGTACATCGTTTTTTTTATTATATCTTTATATGGTATTGATAATCAATGAAGTTAATTAAAAACTCCACATCTGTACCATTACCCTTTTTTAAACAAGATTAAGATTGTTTGTTTTTACTGGTGCAAATATATGTCTTTTTTTGTCTCTCACAAATATTAAGTAGCTTAAATGAACCTAATAAATTGTATTTATCTTAATATCAGAGAGAAAAAAAATAAAAAAAAATCCTCCTATCTAAATCAACTAATAAAAATTGGTCATTGTCTAATAATTTGCCACAACTTTAATCTCATCTTTTTTCACTTTAAAAGAAGAAATTAAACCTTGATTACTAAGATTATTTACAAACTCATTATTGTAATCATTTAAAGGTATTGTTGGCCTTTTTCTACTAATAGCAATTTCAGAATATGGATAAGGTAAGATTTTAACCAAATTGCTAATGTCCTCTACAGATAGCTTTTCAAATTGAATATTAAATAATTTTATTCTATTTTCTATTGAAGTTGCGTTTCTAAATACTCCTTCTAAAACTTGATACTCCAAAGGAATGTAGGCAGAGTTTGAAAGTATAGTACAAACAATTATAGAAATATCTTTATTATTGATAATCACATCAGAATCAATCTTCTTAATTATTTCAATTTTAGTTTGATGTGTTATTTTACTCAAATCACCTAACAACAAGATAATATCTTTTTCGTCCAAAGAATATTTTTCAAAATCTTCTATTAATTTGCCTTGATGATTTGCTATAAGATCAATATGATGATCTGGAAATTTTTCCTTGAATAAGTTATAATTTGTTTCTGAAAGCAACAGAATTTTCTCAACAAGATATTTTACCTTTTCAGCGCTCATATTTTCAAAACCAAGCTCAGCTCTAGTGTAGATACTGTTTTCTAGCAATTTTTTATAATTCTCATCTGATAATTCATTGCATAACAATATTTTTCCTCTAAACTCAGCATAATCAAAATCTCCTTCCTTATCCATTTTCTCTTTCGACAGTTCGATATAGTTTTCTTCATTATTCAGAAAGTCTATCAACGGTTTTTCTATAGAGGAATCACAGTCAATGTAGTAATCTATAACATTATTCCAATTAGAAATAACTTTATTAGTTTTAATAAGCATTGTTTTAATTTCCAATTCTTCAATATCTGATAAGTCTGAAATTTTAAAGTCATACTTATACATTACTTCCAATTTTAAATTTTTGTTTAAAAAAGTATCATTTGAAAGTAAAACAAATGACTCTTCGGGTTCTTCTGTATTATCTTCCAATTTCAGAAAAACTTTTTTAACATAACTATTTATGTCACCTTTTAAATAACTAATAAGATCTTCACAATTTGAATTAAGGATTGAATTGTAATGAGCTTTTCTCAAATCATTCACTTCTATTTCAGAACTATATTCAAGAATCATAGCTTCAATATTTTCGGCATTTATCTGATAGTTATCATTTTTATAAACGTAATCGAATAACTTTTTGGTATCTTCTGTAGCAGGGTTTAAATCCGAGAATTTTACATTCAGTTTTTTGAACAACGAAGAGATTTTATCAAAATAATCATTCTCACCAGTATTTTTTATCATCGATAAGAAATATGGTTTTTCCTCAATCAAATCTTTTAGCAAATCATTATTTTGGAATTTCACCATATCTTCGACAGGAACAAACTTTATCAAAAGTTCCAAATAATAGTTTTCTTTTTCTTCTGTATAATTGCTTTCATTGTATAGATAATCAATTAAGCCAGTCCAAGATTTACAAATAGATTGCATAAAAATCTCTATTGGGATATTTTCTCTATGAATATAAGAATCAATGAACTCAATAGAATTTCCCTTTCCATTACTTAAGACATTTATGATACTGTCAAACAATGTTTTATATTTACTATAATTGTTACCGAGAAAATTTAATAAATCAAAATTCAATATATTATCTCTTCTGAAATATTTTTCAGGTATTTTACCTAGTAAAGTTTCAATATTTGTCAATTTATAATCAAATGCTAGCAGTTCCCCACTCTTTACTTTCTTCTCGAAGAGGAAATCATCCCTTGTCAAACTTACCTCGTGGAACAAAGAAATGTAATCATTATAATTCTCATTCAGATAACCATTGATTAGCAAATTACGCATTAAAGGGCTATCAGAAAAATCATTCAAATAAGCAGTGATATCAATGTGTTCAAAAATTTGTTTTACATCCCAAGATTTAACTTCCTGTTTTCCGTTTTTAAGTTTTTCAATCTCAGATTTAAGATTATGAATTCTATCATTGGTCTTGTCTAAAATCAACTGTTCTCTTTCAGAATAAGTAAAGTCAGGATTGACTTCCTTCCCAATATCTGCAAAAGAGAAACTAGTGTTATTTGCGCCTAATCTATATTCACTACCATAATTATGTCTATAGAAATAATAATTTATTTTGTCTTTTTCAATTAACAATTCAAAATTATCGTCTTCTATCAGTTGGAAAAACTTTTTATCTCCATCCAGGTTTAGTGATGTTGCGTCCGGAATTTTTTCTTGAATTGCATTAATATAAATTGCCCGTAATTCTTTTACAGAGCTAATAAATTCGTCTTCAATATCTTCTATACTTGTCTCTTTTTTATCAATTTCCTTATCAATTTCCTCTACTATGCCAGTAATATATTGATTTTTGTTATTTATAAATTGGTAAAGCATTCCTTCTCTTCTATGCAACTTCATAAAATCATTAGGAAAAAGATTTTTGTAAGTAATAATTGCAAAAAGTTCCTCAGGTTTGGTTACAAATTCAGAGTTAAGAGCGTCACGGTACAGAACAAACTCGTGAAAAATATTAATAAGCAAACGCATATCTATATCATCAATAAAAGTGATGACATCACTAATAAATTCTTTGGATAAAACCGTTTGTAGTTTCGCTTCCTTAATGAGTTTTGATAACTGCTCGTCAGCATTAGAAGGATTGATAAATGGTATTATTGGAATAATATAGTCAAAGAACTTCACCCTTTCGTTTTTATCCTTAAACATATCATCCTTAATGGCATAGAAAAAGTTTATTTTTTCGTTCGCTCTCTTATCTTGTATAGATTTCGAATTATTAAGTAAAATATTTATTTCTCTAAGCTTTGTGAAGATATCGGTATTTTCAAATCTATCTAAATCTTCAATTACAATTACATTATATTCTGTTCTTTCGAAAAAATAAAGAATCTCTTCAAGATGTTCGTTGAAAACAGACTTGTCAATATTATCTCCTAGCTCAACTTCACCTTGTATATTTAGTTTATTGATTTTAGAATTACTGAACAACCTTACTACGGTTTTAGAAAACATTCCGATTCCAAAAAAGAATATGATAAATACTAACCACGCTATTAAATCAATATTTTTCAATCCCCAAATCCAATTACTTGGATTGATTTTATTGATATAGTCAAACTTGAAAAGAAGGAAAATGCTGGAAATCCACATAACTAATCCAATCGCAATCGACCAATTTTGCCAGTTGCGTTATTAATAATACGTTTAAATCTAGAATCAGGAATTTCAGTTGGCTTTACGTGATAAAATATCTGTTGTAAAATACTTACCTCAAGTAACCTTTCTAAATCTTCAGCCTCATTAGAATCATTGAATGACGCCAACGAAATATTCAGATATTTATAATCAGGATTTAAATGCTGAAATGTTTTAATAATAGTGCTTTTACCGGAACCATATGCACCTGTGATAGCAATATTGGTGATGTTTGGTTCATCAATCGCATTTTTAATTGCGGTAAGATAAGGCTGAACTCTTGCAACTTCTTTCTCATCCGTTAAGATTTTGGGGGCTAAAGAACTTATACTCTTTCTGACAAGAGTTTCTGGTTCTTTTTGTAATCCGATTTTTTGAAGTAAAGATTTCAGCATTAAGTAAACTTTTTATCTGAAACTCAAAAAATACTCCTTCACCAATATATAGAACTAATTGTCAGAAAGTGATACTAATTAAACATTCATTAGTAGGTCATTTTGACCGATTTTTAAATAATCTTAATTTTGGCAAAAATTTAATAATCATCTCCAAAGTTTAACCACCGCTCTCCCCTGCATTTTCCCGTTATAAATTCTATCAATATATTCGGGTATTTCTTCAAGACTTATTATTTTTGCCAAATCCTTTAGCTGTTGAGGTTTCCAATGTGTTCCCAAATTTTCCCATACAGGAATTCTTTTTTCCAAGGGAATTTCCACACTGTCAATTCCGATGAGTTGAATTCCTTTAAGAATAAAAGGAAAAACGGTTGTATTAAGTTCTCCGCCGCCTACCATTCCGCAGGTTGTCACCACGCCTTCATAATGGAGACTTTTGATTAAAGTTGCCAAAATATTGCCTCCCACTGTATCGATAGCCGCCGAAAAACGGGGTTTAAGCAACGCCTTACCGCTATTATCTTCAAAATCCTGTCTTGAAATGATCTCAGCTGCACCCAATGATTTCAAAAAAGGAATTGCTTCTTCTTTTGAGCTGATTGCAGCCACCTGAAATCCTAATTTTGCTAAAATTGCAACCGCCACCGAACCGACTCCTCCGGTAGATCCACTAACTGCAACAGTCCCTTTTTCAGGCGTGATTCCATTGCGGAGTAATGCCTGTACTGAAAGACCTGCGGTAAAACCAGCAGTACCATAAATCATCGCTTCTTTAGCTGTAAGACCTTCCGGTAGTTTAATAATCCAGCTTTCAGGGACAACAATGTACTGCCCAAATCCTCCGTTGGTATTCATTCCCAGATCAAAACCTGTTACCAACACCTGATCTCCACTTTTCCAGAGTGACGAAGAGGAGACTTCAACCGATCCCGCTGCATCAATTCCCGGAGTGTGGGGATAGTTTCTTGTCACCCCTTTGTTTCCTTTGGCAGATAATGCATCTTTGTAATTCAGAGAACTGTATTCGACTCTTATCAATACTTTCCCATCAGGAATATCCTCAATTTGCTTTTCTACAATTGTTGAGCTGTACGTGCCATCTTCCTGCTCTGCAGTTTCTAACGCCTGATATGTTTTTGCCATAATAATTATTTTATATAAAGTTAGTAAATAGCAGAAGATTCTTTACCTTGAAACTTCAACTGACGGAAGCGACTGTTTTCACTTAGTAATTCGATATCATAACCGCTTTTTTCATTAAGATAAATTTTAATTTCTGCGTTTACAAGATTTCCGGACATCAGATGCCCCGCAAATTTTCTATCATCCGAAATAAAATGAAAATGAAACGGAGAAAGATCAACGTTACTTAATAATGATGGCGTAAAATAACCCACCATTGTTCCTTTCATATTTTTTGCCTTGTACTGAGGCCTCACTTTCATTAATGTTGCAAGCTCAGTCGTATCTTCCGGAGAAACAGGATCTGCACCTCCTACAGTGATCTCTGACCAAGTTCCCTCAATTTTGATCGCATATGGTAGATTTTGAGTGGTTAATAACGACTGAACTTTATCTTGTAATTCCTCAAAACTTCCTGTAAAAGATAAGGTTTTCACATCATCTGCATTAAAAAATGTGAGTGAAGTAAATGGAGATTTAAGATTTTCTGAGGCTACTTCTACTTTTCCGGAGGGTGGAATCCTGTAAATAATTCCATCCAGGGCAACAAGTTCTCCGTTGAGATGATTAAATGTTCCCAGCCCGAAATCTCCGTGTGCTTTTAATTCTTTCACCGTATGAGCGCCTTCGTAAATTCCTCTGCGCATAGCATCAATCATCGAATAATGCCAGATTCGATCATCCTTAGATTTTTTCTTGATTTTATCAGGATGCTGTTGTGCATTAGCAGAAAAGGAAAAGAACAAAGCCAAAAGAGACAAATTAAAAATTGTTTTTTTCATAATATTTAGGAATGATGTTATCTAAAATGTTTGATAAAACCTATTTCTTTTCATAATAATTATCCTTTCCCTCAATCCAGTCTTTTCTTGCCGGGCTGAAAAAATCGATGTCAATCGTATCGTCCTCCAACGCCGTAAAACTATGAGGAACATTCAGTGGAATGATGATTCCGTCTCCGGCTTTTACGATATATTCTTTATCCAGAATTTTCACTTTTACACTCCCTTTTGTAATCAGAGAATACTGTTCGTTCGAGTGCTGATGGGTTGGAACCACCGCTCCTTTTTTATACGTAAAATATCCGATAGTTCCCTGTTCACCGGAAATCATTCCTCTCGTAAGAAGTTCGTTAACAGGTTTTGTTGGTAATTTTTTTAAGGTAAATGTCTGAACATTTTGTGCAGAAACTGATACTGCAAAAAATAAGCTTAAGTAAAATAATATAGTTTTCATTTTATTGATTTTTAATTAAAATTGTTCTTGCTGAATCTGATGCAATTATCAATCCTCCCGCAAGCATAATAATATCTTTTATGACCAACCTTCCTGCTCCCGACAGATAGGGAAATCCGTGTTCGGAACCTCCCAAATCAGGCACATAGGCTTCAGGAGTAGTAACCAGAAAGGAAAGTGTAACCAGAGACATCCCGAAAGTGAGTAAACCGCCCAGCAAACCTATTTTTGGAAACCAGATTCCCAGCAGTGTCAGTAAACCGATGGCAACAATTGCTGTTCCCAATCCGTAAGCAAAAGTGTAAGTTCCGTTTTCAGTATTCCATTTAATATTGTCAGGGACAACTTCACCTTCTTTATTTTTATGTAAATTGTATTCACCTGGATGATTGTAAAGAAAGTTCATCACCGGACTGTTTGCCACAAAAGGAACAATACCGTCAGCTTCGTATTGGAAAGCTTTCAAACCTCCAATCCAGGCCATTACCACAAAAATCGAGATCCTTAAAAAGTTGATAAAATACTTTTGGCTGTCAGCGATTATTTGAATGATGTTTTTCATTTCATTAATTTTAAATCTTAATTTTAAAGACTTTAAAAGGCTTTTTAAACTGCGCCGCCCCATCGTGAAACCAAGGCATCAGCTGAATCTGAGAATTGGAAATGTATAAATATCCATCGTCAGAAATACTGTAGCTGTCGGGCCAGATCAGCTTTTCATCGTCTTTTATAATCGTCTGCATTTTCAGATCCGGAGTAATTTTCACGATTGAATTTTTCTCCAAATCTCCCAAATACAGGTTTCCTTTTTTATCGAAAATCATCCCGTCTGTGGTGATGAATTTCCCCAAATCTTCTACGCTTTTGTTTAAAACAGTTTCATCGGTTTTAAAATCTCTCAACAAATCGGTTTTAATTCTGTACAAACGGTTATCTGTAAGCGGTTTGTAGTATAGATATTGCTTATCCGGAGTGAGCGCAATACCGTCAGAATTCACTTTCAGCAAAGAACCGTCGCCTTTTTTAAGTTCTGTTCCCAAAGGTGAAAAATGATAGTTCGGGTCAGATTTCACGGATGTAGAATTGGCTAAAACCAATCTTGAATCTCCTGTATGAATATTCAAAATCACGATTCCTCCTGTATTTGAATTGCTTAAATACGCAAAACCATTTTCATTATCCACGCGGATATCATTGATGTAGACATCTTCGCTCACCACATTTTCAGGAAATCTGTAGATTTTCTCAATTTTGTTGTTGGCTAAATTAATTTTGACCACTTTACTGCTGTGTTGATACACTTTTCCCAATCCGATTCCGGCAGCATCTACTACCCAAAGAAATCCTTTGTCATCGGTAACTACAGACTGTACAGTTACGAATTTATTCTGTCCGTCTTCGCCTTTTTTGAAACTGTTCCATTCCGCATCAGGATACGGAGCCGGTTTCCCATCTTTCACCTCAACCACGGAATAAGAATGGGTGTCCAGCCAATAAGGATAATTCACAAAAACCCGGTT
>QFQW01000105.1 GCA_003248755.1 Chryseobacterium sp.
CCCATTACCAGTTCAAGAAAAATAACATGAACCGGGGTAAATATGTGAGGGAATACCCATCCCAGGAATAAAGGCAAAGAAACTGTAAGGATAATGGGAATATGAATAGAAATAATATACTGAACAGCTTTTTTGATATTGGCATAAATTCTCCGACCCGCAGCAATTCCCACTACCAGCTTTTCAAGATCATCATTCGTAATGACGAGTGCTGCTGCTGATTTGGCAATTTCGGTTCCTTTATTTCCCATTGCCACTCCTATATGAGCTGCTTTTAATGCAGGTCCGTCATTCACTCCATCTCCCAACATAGCCACTACATTGCCTTGTGCTTTCAGAGCATTCACCACTTCAAGCTTAGCTTCAGGAAACATTCTTGTGAATAAGGTTGTTTTTTCAGAAAGCTTCATTAAATCATCTTCTGAACTTGAGGTCACTTCATTACCATTAATGGCTGGAGCATCATTTATAATACCTGCCTGCATTGCAATAGCCTGTGTCGTATCCGCATTGTCTCCTGTAATTACTTTTACCTTAATTCCTGCATCATAAATATGCTGAAACACTTCTTTTATTCCTTTTTTAGGAGGATCATAAAATACAGTCAGTCCTAAAAACTCAAATCTGAAATCCTGTTGCTTTTCAGGAAAATTATTTCCTTCAAAATGAGATTTGGCTACTCCAAGCACCCGATATCCCTGCTCTCCAAATTCTTTTATTATATTTCTGATTTTATTCTTTTCCTCTTCTGAAAGTTCAGAAACAGTAAGAATTGCTTCAGGAGCACCTTTTGCCGCAATAATTCTCTCTTTGTGTTCATTTTCAAAAAGATGGGTCATCATAGGAGGTTTTCCTTCCAACGGATATTCATGAAATAACTGATAATTTTTTCTGTCGTCAGAATCCTGAGTCTGCTCATACACCTTATGTAAGGTTATTTCCATCGGATCAAACGGAACAGGCTCACTGCTCCACATCGCATAATCAATAAGCTCATCCAGCGCTTTTGTTTTGAAATTCTCCTGTTCATAAATCGTATCAGACTTATAGTCATAAAGATGCTTTAGTTGCATTGAATTTTCAGTAATTGTTCCTGTTTTATCTGTACATATTACGGTAACACTCCCCAACGTTTCGACAATACTGCTTCGTTTGATAATAATTCCTTCCCGCATCAGCTTCCAGGCTCCCAAAGCCATAAAGGTGGTAAAAGCCACAGGAATTTCCTCAGGAAGTACAGACATCGCCAAAGTCAAACCGCTTAATAAGCTGGTCACAAAGTCTTCTGTTTTAATATAGCTGAAAATACATACCGCCAAAAAAATTATTAACCCAATAATAGCCATGCCTTTTACAAAATTCCGGATCTGGAGCTGTAAAGGAGATATTTCTTCTTTTATTCCTAGTATAGACTGCCCTATTTTTCCTACTTTGGTTTCTTTTCCTATTTGTTCTACCTCAAAAACTGCAAGTCCGGAAACGGTAATTGTTCCGCTATATACTTTATTATCTTCTGATTTGCTGTCTTTAAAAACAGAGAAGCTCTCCCCTGTAAGTGAAGACTGATTAACTGAAAAATCATTGCTATGTACAATGGTACCATCTGCATTGATCAGATTTCCTTCTTCGGTAATACAGAGATCTCCCACAGCAATTTCAAAAGTGGGTATTTTAATAATCTTTGAATTTCTTATGACCGTACTTAAAGGCTCGTTCAATTTTTCAAGTTCTTCCAGGGCCTTTTTACTTCGGTTATCCTGATAGAAAGAGATAGCCGTAACTCCTATTATCGCAACCAACATAAATAAAGCCTCACCATAGTCACCTATGATTACATAGATAAGTGAAACACATATCAATAAAATAAGCATGGGTTCTTTCAGAATATCAATAAGCATATCTGCCCATGTTTCTTTTTTAACCGCTTCCAGCCGGTTATATCCGTATTTTTTTCGGGAAGCTTCCACTTCCGCTTCTGTAAGACCTTTGAGATTTTCAGGGATATTGTAATTCATGTGAAATGGATGTAGTATTAAAATTACTGAATGTTTTTGTCATAACAGAATAATATTGATGATTTTAATTATTAATTGATCTCCTTTTTAACCTGAACCACCCATTTTTCTATTTCCGATTTATCCGTAGAAGATAATTTTGCATTGCTGTGGATTAACGTGTACGAAGTGAGCGGCATTTCGCCATTGTTAATGGTCTCCGTTATTTCGTCCAGCTTATGCAGTTTTTTCTTAGTTGTGTAGGTATTGAATTCATCAAAATTAAGATGTCTCTTCCCCGAATTTACGTGGTCTGCAAGCCACCATTTTACCGGTTGGATGTTACTGTACCAAGGATAAGCTGTGTTATTGGAATGGCAGTCGTAGCAGCTTGTTTTCAAAAGATTTTGTACATTATCCGGTACTTTATAATGCTTTCCGATCGCATTCTCTGATGCAGCAACCGATATATTTTTATCGGTATCGAAAAACTGGATTATTACAAAGATTAATATAATGGCAAAGATTATTTTTTTTATTAACGATGACTTTTTCATAATGGTAAATGTTTAATTAAAATTTATTTTTATAGTATATATCTTTATTCTTCCTCTTCTGTATTTTTCAGTTTCATCAGAAGCGTGTAAGCGTTTTTGGTAACTATTTTTTTATTGCTGAAGTCTGCGAAGTTGAGAATCTGCACAAAGCCGTTTTCAGTTTCGCCTAAAGTGACAGGGGTCAGCCTGTATGTCTGTTTTTTAGTTTCCACAAAGACAAAATCTTTTCCTTCAAAATTTACGATACTTTCTTCCGGAATAGCGTTGGAAAAAGAGGTACTTGTTTCTATTTCGGCATTCATATACATCCCGGGAACCAGGCTGTGATCATATTTGTCAAAATGACAATGAACTTCTGCCAAACCTCCCTGGTTAATGTCTTTACTTATCAAAATTATCTCCCCGTAATATTTTTTAGCAGGATCTGCATTGGTATATGCCACGAAGCGTTGTCCTTTTTTCAGGTTTTCCAGATCTTTCTCGTAAACTTTAAGATTTAGATGAATATCATCCGGATTAATTAATTCAAAAAGAACATCTGAAGGATTCACATACTTCCCGATATTGACATTTACTTTGCTTACAAAACCTGTAATGGTGCTATAAACAGGTACACTTTTCGTAATGCTCCCGGATTTTAAAGCTTCCGGATTAATATTGATAAGGCGGAGCTGCTGCGCAAGAGAGTTCATCAAAATACGCTGGTTATTAAGCTCGGATTGTGCCTGTTGCATTGCCTTGTCACTACTAGCCCGGCTTTGGTTCAGGGTTTTCTGGCGGTTGTAGTCCAATTCTGCAAAATGTGACTTGGATTTTGCCATCAGATAATCCTGCTGAAGCTGGATGAACTGTGGATTTTCTATGACAGCAATAACTTGTCCTTTGGAGATTGGCATCCCAGGAAGAAGGCCGCTAGACTTGAGGTAACCACCGAGTGGAATGCTTACCGAAACCAGATTCTGTGGCGGAACATCTATCATCCCGTTAAGCTTCAGTACCGACGATATGTTTTGTAAAGACAGCATTGTAGTCTCTATTGGTGCATTTTTCAGTTGTGCATCGGTAAGCATTACGACATTTTCATCTTTCGGCAAATTGGCTTTCGGATCTTTCGGATCTTCTTTTTTGCATTGGATAAAGACGAAAAAGCTTATTAATAATGTATATATTGAGATTGATTTCATTTTTTATGGATTTAATGTAAGGTATTCCAGTTCAATGGCACTTTGGTTAAGCTTCCAAACGGCATCGGTATAATTATTTTTCAGCGTTACTGCCTGATTTACTAATATCACAAATTCCAGATAGTTGATTTCTCCTGCCAAGAACTGTTTTTTTGCCGTTTCGGTAATGATGTCTGCGTTTTTCAGGTCAGACGTTTCGTACCGGGAAACTATTTCCAGATTGGTCTGATAGATTTGGTTGGCTTTTTTAAGCTGGTTTTGCAGGTTAAATTCTGCATTTTTCATTTCACTTTCAGCCACGGACTGCGAAACTTTTGCGGCTTCTATTCTGGCTTTTTGGCCACCGGAGAAAATGGGAACAGAAACCCCCACCTGCACCGAATGAAACTGTGGCGAAGCATTGTAGACTTTATCATCCGCTCCCATTCCTTTGAAACTGTTCAGGTTATACGCCAGCTGCAGACCGGGAAGCATTTTTGCTTTTTCCAGTGCTATTTGTTCGGCAGAAATATTTTTCTGTTGCTCCCATATTTTCAGCAAAGGATGCTCTGTCAATGTATTATTTAATGATGTTGCAAAAGATTTTGAATCATTTGGGGTAAAATCGGTTTCGGTATTCAGAAGCCACTGAAACTGGTATTGAAGCACGGAAAGCTCCTGCTGTAACTGCTTAAGCTGTATTTCTATGGCAGATTTCTGGTTAGAGGCCGTGGTTTTTTCCAGAATGTTACTTTCCCCTGCTTTCAGACGCAGATTTGCTTTATCTGAAAAATCCGTGTATAACTTCAAAGTTTCGTTCAGCAGTTTTTCTTTTTCTTTCCAGTAAAGAATATCATAAAAAGTGAGGCTTACCGCTTTTTTGAGTTCAAATTCTTTCAAAGAAACATTCAGAAGGGATTTTTTCCATTCCTCCGTATAGACGTTTCTTTGTTTTTTATAAACTGTGGGAAAAGCAATATTCTGAGAAACCCCGAACTTCATATCATTGTAGGCGCTGTTGATCTGTCCATAATCCATTGTAACAGCAGTCTGCGGAATGTCGGAAGCCGATTTTATCAGTGCTTTTGTGTACTCCGACTTCAGCTTCTCATTTTTCAGATTCCTGTTATTTTCCAATGCTGTATTAATGGCATTTTGAAGGCTTATTGGTGTTTGGGATTTGGCTTGAAATCCTATTAAACTGCAAACTAAAACCAATACAGACACAATATTTTTGTTATTTCTTTTTTTCATTTTAAATCCTTTTTCAATAGTTACATAGAGCAGAGGCAAAACAAAGAGTGTGAGAAAAGTTGCCACCATCAGTCCCCCGATAACGACTGTTGCCAACGGACGCTGAACTTCTGCTCCCGCCCCGTTGCTCACTGCCATCGGGATGAATCCTAAAGAAGCTACGAAAGCCGTCATCAGAACCGGACGGAGCCTGGATTCTCCACCATCGATAATGATTCTCACAATATTTCGGATCCCGCTTTTATAAAGGCGGTTAAATTCCGAAATCAAAACAATACCATTCAGAACCGCCACTCCGAAAAGGGCAATAAAACCAACACCTGCACTGATGCTGAAAGGCATTCCACGCAACGCTAAAAGAAATACACCTCCGATGATAGAAAGCGGAATGGCTGTATAAATCAACAAGCTTTCTTTAATGGACTTGAATGCAAAAAACAGCATTACGAAAATAAGAACCAATGCTACAGGAACTGCTATCATCAGACGTTGTTTGGCATTATTCAGGTTTTCAAAAGAACCTCCATAGGTCATATAATAACCTGTCGGAAGTTTCATTTCTTTATCCACTTTATTTTGAAGCTCTTCCACGATGCTTTGCACATCTCTCCCTTTGATGTTGAATCCTACCACTATTCTTCGCTGTGCATTTTCTCTTTGGATCTGGTTCGGGCCGTTTTTCACTTCTACATTTGCCAGCTGCGAAAGCGGGATCTGGTTTCCAAAAGGAGTCGGAACAAGAAGATTTTTAATATCATCTACATTTTTACGGTCTTTAGAATCCAGGCGGACAACCATATCAAAACGTTTCTCACCTTCAAAAACCAGACCTGTGCTCTGTCCTGCGAACGCAGCATTCACAATCCTGTTGATGTCCGAAATAGACAGGTGATACTGTGCGATCAGAGGACGGTTATATTCTATAATAACTTGCGGCATCCCGGAAATAGGTTCTATGTAAAGATTTTGAGTTCCTTTGACTGTTTCTATGATCTTGCCCAGCTTTTGAGCATTTTGGGAAAGAACATCCAGATCATCTCCGAAAATCTTCACCACCACATCCTGCCTTGCACCGGTCATCAGCTCATTAAAACGCATCTGCACCGGAAACTGGAAACTGGCGGTAATCCCCGGCACCTCCTGTAGTTGCTTGCTCATTTTGTCTGCCAGCTCAGGGAAAGTAGCTGCCGAAGTCCATTCCTTTTTATCTTTCAGGATAACCATCATATCCGAAGCGTCCATCGGCATCGGGTCAGTTGGTACTTCTCCACTTCCGATTTTGGTTACCACTTTTTCTACCTCAGGAAATCTGGATTTGAGGATATGAGCAGCTTTTTGGGTACTTTCGATCGTGGTAGTAAGGTTACTTCCTGTTAAAACCCTGGTATCAACGGCAAAATCACCTTCTTCAAGCGAAGGAATAAACTCGCCTCCCATTTTGCTAAGAATAAAGATTGCCAACACAAACAGGGCTATCACCACAGAGAAAACCGTTTTCGGGATTCTGAGGATTTTTAGTAACGTTTTAAGATAAATCTGCTCTACTTTCTTCATCATTCTATCTGAGAAACTTGGCTTTGAGCTTCTTTTTTTCAGCAATACAGCGCTCATCATCGGAATATAAGTCAGTGAAAGCAGAAATGCGCCCAACAATGCAAAAGCAACCGTTTCTGCCATCGGTTTAAACATTTTTCCTTCTATTCCCTGTAGAGTAAGGATCGGCAGATACACGATTAGGATAATAATTTGCCCGAAAACAGCACTGTTCATCATTTTTCCTGCAGAATCTATAACAATGGTATCCATTTCCAGCTTCCCGATAGAGAAGATTTTCTTAAATTTTGAATTGTGACTGAACTGATGCAGAACGGATTCTACAATAATGACTGCCCCATCAATAATCAGCCCGAAATCCAAAGCTCCGAGACTCATCAGGTTTCCGCTAACACCGAAAAGATTCATCATACAAATAGCAAAAAGCATCGCCAGAGGAATTACAGATGCTACCAATAATCCGGCCCGGAAATTCCCCAAGAACAAAACCAAAACAAAAACAACAATGAGAGCCCCTTCTGTTAGATTTTTTTCGACCGTGCCAATGGCATTGTTCACCATTTTGGTACGATCCAGGAAAGGCTCTATCACCACGCCTTTTGGTAATGTTTTCTGTATCTGGGCTATTTTTTCTTTTACATTTTTAATAACCAAATTACTGTTTTCTCCTTTCAGCATCATCACCACGGCTCCCGAAACTTCACCTTGGTCATTGTAAGCCATAGCTCCGTATCGTGTTGCATGACCGGTTTTCACTTCTGCCACATCCCGGATAAAGAGTGGTATGTCGTTCTTTTTGGCCGCAATAGCAATATTTTGGATATCTTCTATATTGCCTATAAGTCCTTCACTTCTGATATACAAAACTGTGGGTCCTTTTTCGATATAAGCACCGCCTGTGTTTTGGTTATTTGTATTTAGTGCATCGAAAACATCATTAATGGTAATTCCATAAGCGTTTAATCTGTCAGGGTTTACCGCTATTTCATATTGTTTCAGTTTCCCGCCAAAGCTACTGACTTCAGCCACACCTTTTACGCCCAGAAGCTGTCTTCTCACAATCCAGTCCTGAATAGTGCGTAGTTCTGTGGTTGTGTATTTTTTTTCGTAACCTTTTTCGGGTCTTACAACATATTGATAGATTTCTCCCAATCCGGTAGAGATAGGTCCCAACTGTGGCGTTCCTATTCCCTGCGGAATGACAGCCTGTACCTGCTGCAGTCTTTCCGCAACCTGCTGTCTAGCCCAATAAATATCAACATCATCTTCAAAGACAATGGTAACAAGAGATAGCCCAAATCTGGAAAAACTTCGGATCTCTTTTAGTCCTGAAATATTATTATTGGCCTGTTCTATAGGAAAGGTAACAAGTCGTTCTATATCCGTTGCTCCAAAAGACGGAGCAATGGTAATAACCTGTACCTGATTATTGGTAATGTCGGGTACTGCATCTATCGGTAATTTAGTGACCTGATAGGAACCAATTCCAATAAGCCCTAATACCAACAATGCAATAATGAGTTTATTCTTTACAGAAAACTCAATGATTTTTGTAAGCATAAATGATTAATTATTAGTCTTAATTATTGAGATAAGTTTTAGGTAGTCTGAAACACGGAATGGATGCATCTACATTTTTTGCAGATACGTTACCGGAAAAACAGAATACCCTCAATCAAAGAATGATTGAGAAAAATAGATTAAGATTGATGAAATCTTGGAGGTTCCCAAATAGAATTTAAAATTTCCTTATTATAAAGGACATTTTTATAAAGAATTTGTTTTATGCCAATAGGATTATATACCTTTTCTATACAATGAAGGTCTAAAATTGGATTAACGGTAAATACAACAGAAAGAGGACTTGCGTGTGAAACAAAAGGTAGCTTCTGATCCTGATCATAATCACTATCTTTAACCGGATGATCATAATGCATTTTCAGAAATGCAGTAAACGACATTTCAGAATTCAGACTTTTATGCTGTATATAATGTTCTATGAGAAGCGGCATTTTCAAAAGCTGATATAGTTCGGTTGTAGAAACCAAATAAAGGGATAACAACAATATGGAAATCAGCTTTTTCACTGTATCAAAATTATGAAATATTTCATTAAGAATAATTTTAAATAAGCCAAATCATTGTTTTCCATTATTATATTTTCTTATCTAATACCCTCCTTTCTAATTAGCAAATTAATACAGTCTCTGACGATTTATTTCATACCTCTAAAGTCAATGAATAAGAATTGCGTTTGAAAAACGTTAGCAATTCTCAAATATATGGGATACTCCAAGTCTATTACTACCCAAGAATTTTTACAATATGGTCTTCAGAATCTATTCTTTCACCCCTAACTTTTACAGTTTCACCGGTTTATTGTATTGTTAGTTTCAATATTTTACTTTCTTTGTAAAAATGATTAAGAACGAGAGAAAAATATATTTTTACAGTGCCTTTCTGATCACACTAATGGTCAATTCTGCAAAGTTGATGGCCCTAAACAGTGATGGGATTATCGTCCGTTACTGGCAGTTCAATATTGGGGAATATGGCTACCAGTTTTTGTATAATATGGCATTCTGCCTTTTGTTACTATATCTTAACCTGTCCCAGGGTAAGTTTCTGAGTATTTTTAGAGAAAATAAACAATATTGGAGACTCTATACATTCAATATCTTGGTGTTGGTGGCAGCTATTATACTGGGAAGTATGGTCCATTCTTTACTTTTTGGAACTCCCCAACTTACGGGAGGAAGAATCAGAGGATATTTTGCCCGGTTTTTGCTCAGCAGTATCATGATTGCTGTCGTTATCCGACTTATTCTTCTGATGCGTGAAAGCAGAAATAAGGACCTTATCAACGAGCAGCTCAATTCCGCTTATCTAAAAGCACAACTGCAATTGCTTCAGGAACAGCTTAACCCGCATTTTCTATTTAATACATTGAGCAGCCTTTCTGCTATAGTAAGGGAAAATCCAAATCTGGCCCAAAATTATATTCTCCATCTTTCCAAAATCTTCAGATATACGCTGGCTCGTTCAGGTAACAATATGGTAAGTCTCGAAAAAGAGCTTGAGCACCTGAAATCTTATATCCAACTGGTAAAAATGAGGCTGGAAAATGCTTTTCAGATTCATATCAATATCAGCGAAGATTGTATAAACAAACAAATTCTTCATTTATCACTGCAACCTTTGGTGGAAAATGCTGTTAAACACAACAAAGCTACCCTTTCAAATCCTTTAACTGTAGAGATTTATGAAGAAGACAAATGGCTTATTATCCGAAATAATCTCCAGCCCTCCATCAGTGAGGCAGAAGGCACCGGGCTTGGTCTTACCAACCTGAATGAGAGATACAAACTTCAATTCCATAAAGAAATAGAGATTTTCCAGACGAAAGAATATTTCATCGTAAAGCTTCCCTTATTATGAAAAAAAATTTACATATCGTCATTATCGAAGATGAAGCTGCAACCGCAAGAAATCTTGAGTATATTCTGAAAGAAATCAGCCCGGAAATCCAAATTGTGAAGACTTTACCAAGTATAGCAGAAGCAATGGATTGGTTTACATTGAACGATAGTGATTATGATCTGATATTTTCGGATATCAGACTTTCTGACGGATTATCATTTGAAATCTTTAAACAGATCAATATAAGAAAACCCGTTGTTTTTGTTACGGCATATAATGATTATGCGATCGAGGCATTTCGTAACAACGGTATTGATTATGTTTTAAAGCCTTTTGACACAGAAGAAATACAGCGGACTTTACTTAAATATAATACTCTTATTGCTGATAATTCAAAAAATGGACAGGACAAAACGGAATCTCTGCTACATGAACTACAGTATACAACAAAGCAATATAAAAAATCCTTCCTTATTCATTACTGCGGCAGGCTTATTCCTGTTGACGCGGCTAAAATCAATTGGTTCCATACCGCAAATGAAATAGTATACGCACATATGGCCGATGGCAGACAATATGTAGTGGAATTCACCCTGGAACAGCTGGAACATGAGCTCGATCCTACTCTCTTTTTCAGGGCTAACCGCCAATTCATTATCAACAAGAATGCTGTAGATACTGTAGAATATTTCTTTAATGGCAGACTGCTGGTCAAAATACATTCGCTACCTCAGGAACAGATCCTTGTCAGTAAAGCAAAAGCAATGCATTTCAGAAAGTGGCTGGATCAGTGATGACTTCACCCCTAGATTTAGACGGTTCACCTTTTTTTATATTAAAGTAAACATTGGGTATTGCTACATTTGTTTCATTAAAAATTAAAATTTTCCAAGATGCTTTTAAAACAAAAACTTTTACCAATTCTTATAACAGCATTTCTATGTATGACATTTACAAATGTATTGGCACAGACAAAAAAATTAAAGGATACTACTCCTGAACAGCGTGCAAAGATGCAAACGGAATGGATGACAAGTAAATTAGCATTAAATACAAAGCAGGTTGAGCAGGTCTCTGCGCTTAACCTTCAGTATGCCCAAAAGAATGATCCGATTCTGCAAAGTAATGAAGGTAAACTCGCTAAATTCAAAAAACTGAAAGCTTTACAGAAAGAAAAGTCCAATGCCCTGAGCCAAATTCTGGATGCAGGACAATACAAAAAATATGAGGAAATTAAAGATCAGATGGTTCAACATATTAAAGACAAAAGAAAATGAAAAAGCTATTCTATCCATGGGTAATGATTTTGTTCATTACCACTTCTGCATGCTCTCAAAGCACTAACGACACTGACGAAACTGCTCCTATTCAGCCAAAGCTTGGCGCCAACTTTCAGGGACCTATCCAGAAACCGGCATCAGGATATGGCGCAGACGGAAATTATGAAGTGGCTGAAATTGATTTTAATAACCCCCAGTACGCCGGAACACAGGTTTCTATTTTTTATCCTCAAGGGATCACTTCTCCCAGACCTACTATATTCTTTTCACATCCTTTTGGTGGTGAGGATAAAGATTATAATATAGAGCTGTA
>QFQW01000106.1 GCA_003248755.1 Chryseobacterium sp.
ATCTTTTTCGCATAATTTTTTAACCACAATACTTTCAAAATTAATTCCCGATAAAAAACAATATAAGCTATTCATTATAAAACCTTGTGGAATTTTTAAAGCTTCAGTGTTTTCTTTTAAACTATCAAGTAAAGCTTCGGATAATAATTCAGTAGATTGGCTATTTTGTTTTTCTTTTTTTAATTGTGAAATAGCATATAAAGTTGATATTATGTTATTAATCATAATCCAACTATCAACTCTATCGTGTTTTATATTTTTCCTGATACTATAATCTAAATTATGAGCAATATCAGTTGATAGAATTCTTGAAAAAATATATTCTTCACCTTCTTCGTTAAATGAAAATATTTCATTATTTATTTGTTCATCTGCATTAAAACTATTTATTTTAATAGCAGTATCTATTTTATTATTCAAAGCATATTTCGTTTCAAAGAAAGTTGTCATAGTTGTTCCTGTTATAATCTAACTTTTATTTTTTTATTTTGGGAAAACATATATGGTTTTAATACATATTCTTCCAATTTTGTATTTAAAAGCTCTGTTTTTTCACGGATAAAATCTTTTTTTTCACGAGATGCTAATTTCAACATATCTTGTAAAACATGATTTACTTTATTTTTAATTACTTTTTGAAATTGTTTACGTTTTTTTCTTTCTTGATGTTTTTGTCAATATTGTTCAGAAAATCGATTTTCGTTTTCTTAGGGTTATTCATGATAAATTTTGTAGAATGGATTTTTAAAATGATTGAAAGTGTTTCAAGTATGAAAAACTTTAATCCAAAAGATAAATCAACTATTCCGATCGATAAAAATTATATTACTGATTTCTTACCATTGGAAAGTATGTCAAAGTTAATTCCTAATCCATTAATTAGAACAAAAATTGCCGAGTTGATTGGGGTGGAATTCAAATTTGAATATCCTTGGGGAAGTGTCATAGCCTGTTTGATTTGGTCAACAATTTTTATTATTGCTAGTTACTGGATTCTTAAGAAAAAAGATTGGTAAAAAACACTTTATATAAAATATGATAAATATTTTAAAATTAATTGTTTATTTATTTTTAATTAAAGTTAATTATAATATATTCTGAATTTTAATTCGGGATGTAATTTAACCATCAAATTAATTTTTGATGGTTTTTTATTTTTTCTTGTAGATTTTTATCTACAAAAATGCCTTATTTTAAAGGATTTTTAAGTATTTTTTTTAACCCAATTTTAACTTTTAATGTATTGATTTTAACATTAAAACGGATAATTTTGTAGCAATGGATTTTAGATTTATTACCGTAGTATTTTGTTTATTCTTTTCTTCTCAAATTTTGATGGCGCAGAAGAGTTATAATGCTTTGGTGTATGAGGGTAATAAAAAATTTGATGCCAAAGAATATGATGCATCTTCCAGCAAATATCTGGAAGCGATCACAAAAAAAGAAAGTAATTATACAGCTCATTACAATCTGGGAAATGCTTTGTATAAAAGCAAAAAGTACGAAGAAGCAACTGCAGAATATCAAAAAGCTGCAAAATTTACCAAAAGTAAATATGAAAAAGCTGCGGCAATTTATAATCAAGGAAATGTGCAGATGCAATCTAACAATCCGGAAAAAGCGGCCGAACTTTATAAACAAGCTCTGAAACAAGATCCTTACAACGAAGCAATCAGAAAAAATTACGAAATTGCAATGTTGAAAGAGAAGGAGAAAAAAGATAAGCAAAAACAAAAGCAAAACCAAGGAAAGGGCGGAGATAAAGATCAAAAAAATAAAGATCAGTCAGATAAAGGAGATCAAAAGAAGGATCAACAAAACGGGCAAGGTGATAAGCAAAAAGGTGAAAGTCAGGGAAAGCCTAATGAGCCTAAAAAACAAGAAAATAAAATCCCGGAAGAAGCAGAGAAAATGATTTTACGAGATATAGAAAATCGTGAAAAAGAAACTGCAAGAAGAATTTTAAACAAAAGAGCCAATTCGATGCCTCAAAGCAACGAAAAGGATTGGTAAATGATAAGAAAAAATTTATATATATTATTCACACTAGCATCGGTTTTTTCGTTTGCTCAGGTTAATCTTTACTCAGAAGTGAACACCACTGAGGCTAAGATGAACAAACCAATTGTCTTTACGGTTGTTTTAGAAATCTTTGGTGAAGACCTGATTCAGGAAACACCTGTTAAGCTTCCTGATTTTTCAAAATTCAATTATGATTTTGCTTCTGAACAAAATACCTTTATAGATCCTATAAAAAAAATTAGAATAAATCAGTTTGTTTATCAGTTCATACTTGATCCAAAACAGGTAGGTAATGTTAAAATTGGTTCTGCATTGGTACAGGTTAATGGCAAAATGTATAAAACAGAACCCATTGATATCCTTGTAAAAGAAGCTGATAAAAAGCCTCTTGCGGTTGCTAATAATCCTGCAAAAAACATGTATTTGCAGATGAAGTTGGAAGAGAAAGAGGTTTATAAAGACGAACCTGTTGTAGTGGTCTTAAAAGCTTTTTCCAGAAATATTTCAAATTTCAGACATCTGGAACCTGTTAAATTTGAACCTGTAAGAAATCTGGCAATTCGTTCTATTGCAAATTTTGATGAATCAATAGAAGATTCTGAGAATAATTATTCTTCACAGGTTATAGGAATGTTTGTAATTGTACCAAAAGTAGTTGGAATTATGGATGTTCCTCCTATGGAAGTGCCTTTTACCAATCATAAAAATACCCTCATATCCAATAAGGTAAAACTTAATGTTAAAAAACTACCGGAAGGAGCTCCTGTGAATTTTAAAGATGCAGTTGGGAAATATGATGTGAAAATAGAAATGATTGATAAAGGAAAAGAAAATTTTGAAATCAACAAGGCTTTTAATATTTCTGTAAAAGTATCAGGTTGTGGCAATCTGTCGCCGTCAATTGTTCCGAAAATTTTACATTCTCCTGATTATGAAGTATTTGAACCAAAAATTGTGAATAATTCTGTTCCAACTACCAAAGGAATTGAAGGAGAAGTAGAAGCGCAATACATCATCATTCCAAAGAAAAGAGGCGATTTGAAAATTGCTACTGAAGATTTTTCTTATTTTGACCCCAAAGAAGAGAAATATGTTGAAGTTGGATCCAAATTTTTAGCTCTCAATGCGGTCAATGCCCAAGATATTGCCAATGCAAAAACTACTTTGCAAAAAGTTAACGAATATACCAATAATGTTCTAGAGAAAGTAGATTCTCCGGTTATTAGTACGGAAAAGCTGAAAGTAAAAGAGCATAAGGATATCCGTTGGTTTGTGATTTTTGGAAATCTTTTTATTGTAGGGATAGGAGGACTGCTGTTTCTTTATTTCAATAAGAAGATCAAAGACAAAAAGAAACTTCTTCTAGAAAAGAAAAATAAGCCTCTTCAGCCGATTGTGAATATTGAAGAAACTGAAGCTCTTTTGAGGAATAAAAAGAAATTTGAGATTGATTCTTATTTCAATTATTTGAATAAAAAAATAAGCGAAAGTGAACCTTCCGGATTTTTTAAAGCCTTTGAAGAATTGAAAGTTGATGCTGACGAGTATTGCCAGACTCATTATTCTTCCAATTTCTCAGATTATCTACGAAATAACTTTGGCTTGAATCAAACAGAAAAATATAATCAGTTGCTTGCGAAAATCAATATCGAAAAATATTCTCCATATTCTTCAAAAGAAAAACAAACCGAAATATTAAACGAAATAGAGGATGTTTATAAAGTTATTTAAGGAATTGTTAAAAATATTTTATATTTTTGCGAAATCTTTAATATTAAGTTTATGGAATTTTTAGAAGAATTTTCTGTCAAAGAAACAATGACGGCTTTTATGGTTTTATTTGCAGTTATTGATATTTTGGGGTCTGTACCAATTATTGTTTCGCTTCGTCAAAAATTTGGAAAAATCGAATCTGAAAAAGCTGCTATTGTAGCTGGATTGTTGATGATTTCGTTTCTTTTTATTGGAGATAAGATTTTGAAATTCATTGGGGTAGATGTTAATTCCTTCGCAATTGCAGGAGCTTTTGTGATTTTCATTATTGCAATAGAAATGATTTTGGGGATAGAAATTCATAAGACCAATCAACCTCAAGCTGCGTCTATCGTCCCCATTGCATTCCCGCTGATTGCCGGTGCTGGGACTTTGACGACTACATTGTCATTAAGAGCGGAATATCACGATATTAATATCATTTTTGGAATTATCCTTAATACGATATTGGTTTATGTTGTTTTGAAGATTGCACCTTGGATAGAGCGAAAAATGGGCGAAGGTTCTTTACAGGTTTTACAAAAAGTTTTCGGAATTATCCTTTTGGCTATCTCTATTAAATTATTTACCGCTAACTTTGCACAACTATTTCAGAATTACATTCACTTTTAATATTATTAGAAAATGAAGACATTTTATAAAGTATTCTTAATTCTTTTTATCATTTTTATTGGTATCAATGTTTATGCTATCGATTGGCGTTCAGGCTTTTTGGATGATGAAAATACCAAATTCATATTCTCAATTTCATCAGCGATTTTAGGAATCATTGTCGTTTATATTCTCCACACTTGGAGCAAACTGGCAGAGAAAAAATAATAAAAAACGCTTCAGATTTCTGAAGCGTTTTTATTTATTAATTCAAATCTTTAAGCGCATTTTTCAAAAACTGAATACTTGTTTTATTAATTTTTGACTGACTTAGTTTGTTATCCCATTGAGACAGAATCTCTTCCACAACTTCATCTTCACATTCATACTTGTCTTCATCATCGAACATCACAGAAGTTGCAAAATGAATCAATTCTTCTTTGCTGACTTCATCAGATAGGAATCTTTCACAGATTTTTATCAATTCTAATCGGGTAATAATCATTTTTTGTTTTCAAATAACGATGACAAAGATAAACTTTTAGATTTTGAAAATTATTTTTAGGGTAGCTTAATCCGCCTTCCGCTCCCAATCTTTTTTGCAGAAGATTTCAATTTAGATAGAACTTACTGTCCACGCAAAAAAGGATTTCCGCTCAAGTCGGGCTGCGAGTAATTCGATGTTCTTAATTTCTATCATAAAGCTTCTCATACAACTTAATAAAATGCTCTTTTACGGCTTTTCTTTTCAGTTTTAAAGTAGGCGTGAGCAGTCCGTTATCTTCGGTCCAGATTTCGGGCGTTAATTCAATTTTTTTGACTTGTTCCCATTTTCCGAGATGTTGATTGATTTTCTCAATTTCCTTCTCGATTTCTGATTTTAAATCTTTAGAATTGGCAACGTCTTTCAGAGAAGTTCCAATATTGATGTTGTTTTTTGAAGCCCAGGTTTTAGCATATTCAAAATCAGGTTGAATCAATGCTGTCGGCATTTTTTCGCCGTCACCAACAACCATAATCTGTTCGATGAATTGAGATGCTTTTGCAAGGTTTTCAATCACTTGAGGCGCAACATATTTTCCGCCGGAAGTTTTGAACATTTCTTTTTTTCTGTCTGTAATGAAAAGGAAATTATCCTCATCCAAAATTCCAATGTCACCAGTTCTGAAATAACCATCTTCTGTAAAGATTTGTTTTGTTTGTTCATCGTCTTTGTAATAACCTTGCGTTACAGTCGGGCCTTTCACCGTGATTTCACCATCTTCCTGGATTTTTACATCAACGTTTTTGATTGGTCTTCCAACCGAACCAATTTTTGTATATTCAAAACTATTAACTGCAATTACAGGCGAAGTTTCCGTCAATCCGTAACCTTCCAAAATCGGAATTCCTGCAGCGTGAAACATTATGTTCAATCGTTTTGATAAAGCAGCTGAACCGGAAACCAACGTTATGAGATTTCCTCCCAAACCTTCTCTCCATTTGCTGAAAACGATTTTATCTGCAATAATGTGAGCTAAAGATTTTGAACTTCCAAGTTTGTAATTTTCAGCAACTTTCAATGACCAGAGAAAGATTTTGGCTTTGATTCCGCCGGACTCGGTTCCTTTTTTATAGATCGCATCATAGACTTTTTCCACCATCCTTGGAACAACCGTCATATATTGAGGTTTTACTTCCTTTAGATTTTCGCTGAGTTTTTCATTACTTTCAGCAAAATACATAGAAATTCCGTTGGTGGTGAAAAGATACAGAATCATCCTTTCGTAAACGTGACAAAGTGGAAGAAAACTCAATGCTCTGTTTTTGGAATCCTTGTGCGGGATTCTGTCTTCACAGCCAATCACATCGGAAACAATGTTTTTGTGTGTCAGCATTACACCTTTTGGCTTTCCTGTTGTTCCGGAAGTATAAATAATCGAAGCCAAATCATCTTCAGAAATCGAATCTTTAATCGAATCAACTTCTTGCTGATTATCATTTTCTTTTCCTAAATCAAATAGTTCTTTCCAGTTTTTCGCATTTTCAACATTGTCAAATGTAAAAATCTCCTGCAAATCCGGTAATTGATTTTTAACCGAATTGATTTTCTCAAATAACTTGGCATCAGAAACAATACAAATCTTAGAATCCGAATTTTCCAGATTATAAACACAATCTTCACCAGAAATAGAAGGATAGATCGGAACGGTTACAACACCTATTTGTAAAGCCGCTTGGTCAAAAAAACACCATTCAACTCTGTTATTGGAAGAAGTAATAGCGATTTTATCTCCTTTTTTGAGACCATATTTTAGCAATGCCCTTGATAGCTGATTGGTGATTTTGATATAGTCGTCCGTTGAGATTTTTTCCCATTTTCCGTTTCTTTTATCACATACAAAGTCATCTTTTTCGAAATTAACTTTCGAATAATAAGGAATATCGAAGATTCTTTTTACTTCCATTTTCTGATACGATTTTTAAACTATCGTTTAACGCAAATATAAATAAATATGAAAAACCTTCAGAAAAAAAGCTATCCATTGGATAGCTTCAGTTTACTCTTTGTACATTCTGTCATATAAATCTTGAAATTCTGCTTTGATTGCTTTTCTTTTCAGTTTAAGCGTTGGTGTCAGAAGACCGTCATCGATAGTCCAAACTTTTGGGGTTAATTCAATTTTTTTGATTTGTTCCCATTTTCCAAGATGCTGGTTTATTTTTTCAATTTCTTTTTCAATTCTTGATTTGATAGCGGGATTTGCAGCAATTTCTTTATTAGAATCAATCAATTTTACATTATGAAGCTCTGCCCAATGTTTAGCAAAATTAAAATCAGGCTGAACCAATGCACAAGGCATTTTTTCGCCATCGCCAACAACCATAATCTGCTCAATGAATTTTGAAGCTTTTGCTAAGTTTTCAATCACTTGAGGTGCAACAAATTTTCCTCCCGAAGTTTTGAACATTTCTTTCTTTCTATCTGTAATGAAAAGGAAATTATCTTCGTCAAGATGTCCAATATCACCTGTTTTGAAATAGCCGTCATCGGTGAAAGCTTCTTTCGTTTTTTCCTCATCATTATAATAACCTTCAAAGACAGAAGGCCCTTTTACAACAATTTCGCCGTCAGATTCTATTCTTACTTTTACATTTTCCAAAGGTATTCCAACAGAACCGACTTTAACTTTTCCGAAACTATTTACTGAAATTACAGGCGAAGTTTCTGTCAAACCATAACCTTCCAAAATTGGAATTCCGGCAGCGTGGAACATTGTATTCAACCGTTTTGATAGAGCAGCAGAACCGGAAACTAACGTAATGAGATTTCCTCCCAGACCTTCTCTCCATTTTTTGAAAACCAATTTATCCGCAATTGTGTGCATAAATGATTTTGGTTTTCCTAATTCGTATTTCTCAGCAATTCCTAAAGACCAAAGGAAAATCTTAGACTTCAGTCCACCTGCAGCTGTTCCTTTGTTATAAATAGAATCGTAAACTTTTTCCACCAGTCTTGGAACAACCGTCATATATTGAGGTTTCACTTCCTTTACATTTTCTCCGATTTTCTCGATGCTTTCAGCAAAATATATTGAAATTCCATTACTTAAATAAAGATAGAAAATCATCCTTTCAAAAACATGACAGATTGGAAGGAAACTAAGCGCTTTCATATCCTTGTAATCCAGACTTTTATCTTTAGGAATTCTGGGCGTACTTGCTGTCACGTTAGCAACCAAATTGTTATGAGTCAACTTAACACCTTTAGGTTTACCAGTCGTTCCGGAAGTATAAATGATTGTCGCAACATCTTCCGGATTGATAGATTTTGCCAAATCATCAACTTCAATTTGAGTCGCTTCATTTTCTCCAAGGTCAAGAATCTCATTCCAGTTCGGAGCTCCATCAATATCATCAAATGTGAAAACTCCTACCAATGATGGGATATTGGGTTTTGCGTTTGTGATTTTTTTATAGAGGTCTGCATCAGAAACAAAGCAGTATTTGATTTCAGAATTATTGAAGATATAAACATAATCTTCTTCAGAAATCGTAGGATAGACGGGAACCGTAACCACGCCAATCTGAGAAATTCCCAAATCCATTACAGCCCATTCTGTTCTGTTGTTAGAAGATATCAGACCTATTTTGTCGCCGGGTTTTATTCCGAGCTTCAAAAGACCTCTTGAAATTTTGTTCCCTTGGTTGATAAATTCAAGAGTAGATGTTTTAATCCAATTTCCGTTTTTCTTCGTGACAAGACAATCTTCTTTCGGAAATTTTTCGAAAGCAAGAGCAGAGAAGTCGAATATTCTTTTAACGTTCATAAAATATCTTTGTTAATATATTATTAAAATTGAGTTTACATTATCGTAAATATAATTTTTTTTTCCTAGATGACAAAATCTTGCATTTTTCTTTGATTTTTTGCCAAAAAGTTTATATTTACGACAGAAAAATTTAATAAGAAAACATATGAATTTCAATCTTACAGAAGAGCAACAGATGATTCAGCAAGCCGCAAGAGATTTTGCACAAGCAGAACTTTTGTCTGGCGTTATAGAAAGAGATGACCAACAAAAATTTCCGTACGATGCCGTCAAAAAAATGGGAGAGATGGGATTTTTGGGAATGATGGTTGACCCTAAATATGGCGGTGCTGGTTTGGATAGTGTTTCTTATGTTCTGGCAATGGAAGAGATTGCTAAAGTTGATGCATCTGCTGCAGTAGTAATGTCTGTTAATAACTCTTTGGTTTGTGCAGGTTTGGAAAAATTCTGTAACGAAGAACAAAAAATGAAATATCTGAAACCGCTTGCAAGTGGTGAAGTAATTGGAGCTTTTGCTCTCTCTGAGCCGGAAGCTGGTTCTGATGCGACTTCTCAGTCCACAACGGCAGAAGATAAAGGTGATTATTATCTTTTGAACGGAACCAAAAACTGGATTACAAACGGTGGAAACGCAACTTATTATATTGTAATTGCACAAACCAACCCGGAGAAAAAGCATAAAGGAATCAATGCTTTTATAGTGGAAAAAGGTTGGGAAGGTTTTGTTGTAGGTAAGAAAGAGGACAAATTGGGAATTCGTGGAAGTGATACACATTCTCTAATGTTTACCGATGTTAAAGTTCCAAAAGAAAACAGAATCGGAGAAGATGGTTTTGGGTTCAATTTTGCGATGGCCGTTTTGAATGGAGGTAGAATCGGGATTGCTTCTCAGGCTTTAGGAATAGCTTCCGGAGCTTACGAATTGTCTCTGAAATATGCTAAGGAAAGAAAATCTTTCGGAACAGAAATCATCAATCATCAGGCAATAGCTTTCAAATTGGCAGATATGCACGTTAATATCATGGCTGCAAGAATGTTGATTTACAAAGCTGCAGCTGAAAAAGACGAAGGTAAAGATATCTCGGAAAGTGGTGCCATGGCAAAATTGTATGCGTCTCAAGTAGCGATGGATACGACAATAGAGGCGGTTCAGATTCACGGCGGTTATGGCTATGTAAAAGAGTACCACGTGGAAAGAATGATGCGTGATGCGAAAATCACTCAAATCTACGAAGGAACTTCCGAAATCCAGAAAATTGTGATTTCCAGATCAATTGCAAAGAAATAATTAATATCTTTATTTCATAAAAATACAATTATGAAATACGTTTGGATTTTTTTAGCAATTATTGTCCTGTTTTTAGGAGGTTGGGTTTACTACAAATATTATTTTGTATTTGGTGAAGGCGTGAAATCGGGCTATCTTAATTATGCGGTTAACAAAGGAAATGTGTTCAAAACCTACGAAGGAAAACTGATTCAGGAAGGATTTGGAGCAGCAAAACCCGGAGCGCCGATCGGTAGTAACCAGTTTGAGTTTTCTATTCAGGATGAAGCCGTTTTCAAACAATTGGAAATGAACAGCGGAAAATATTTCGATTTACATTACAAAGAATATCACGGAACCTTGCCTTGGCGCGGAAACACAGTTTACGTTGTCGATAAAGTATTGAATATGAAATAATTTCTATCAAATAAATATAAAACCTTTCCATTTTGAAAGGTTTTTTTGTTGAATTAAGAATTTAAAACCGCGGATTCTGTAAATTTGTTTTAAAATCAATTATCATTATAGTTCATCATTAATAATTAAATGTCTGAATTAAAGAAAATCAGGGAAAAACAAAATCTAACTCAGGAAGAATTGGCTGAAAAGTCGGGCTTATCTGTGAGAACAATCCAAAGAATCGAAGCTGGAACAGAACCAAAAGGTTATACTTTGAAAACTTTAGCTTCAAGTCTAGATGTTTCTGAAAATGATTTATTAACGCCGATTATTCTGACAGAAGAATTAGTTTTAGAAAATCCTATTGTTGAAGAATCGATTTCAATAATAGAAAATGAACCAGTTGAAAATTTGACTTTAATCAAAATCATCAATCTTTCTTCGCTTCCGTTATGTTGGTTTCCGATTGCCAATTTTCTGCCACCTCTGTTGATAATGTTGATTTCAAAACAAAAGTCACCACTTATCAAACAAATCATTTCGTTGCAGATTATCCTAGCTATAATTTGTCCAATCATATTAATGATAGTTATTCTCTTAAAACTCGGAAAGCAGTCTGTTGTAGTAACTATGGTCTTATTGATTTTAGCTAAGGTTTACACCATTCTAAGAAATGCTTATCAATTAGATAAAAAACAAAGTCTTTATTATAAACTGAATTTCAGTATTTTATAATCCTGTCAGGAAGTTGTCGGGTTTTTGTCTGGCTATATTTTTGACT
>QFQW01000107.1 GCA_003248755.1 Chryseobacterium sp.
AAACACTTTGGACACTTCGCCAAAGAAAGGGCATGAACGAATATAAGGCGAAACGATATCTTCGTCAAAGAGATTATTTTGGACCTTTGATGCTCGCTCACGGAGATACGGATGCTCTTATCGTTGGGTTTTCGAAAAATTATTCCAGTGTCCTGAAACCTGTTTTGCAGATCATTGAAAAAGATAAAGGAGTGGACAAGGTGGCTGCCATGATGATGATCCTTACCGAAAAGAAACCAATTTTCTTTGCGGATACTTCCATCATTCAAAACCCCACCGCAGACGATCTTGTCAATATTGCAAAGATGGCAGAACAGAGAGTGAGATCCTTTGCTATTGATCCCAGAATAGCCATGCTTTCTTTTGAAAACTTTGCTGCAATCTCAGAAACATCTAAAAAAGTGGCAAAAGCCGTAAAGACACTTCATGACAAGTATCCTGAAATGGTCGTTGATGGTGAGATCCAACCGGATTTTGCAATGAATAGTGACCATTTGAGTGATTATCCATTTTCAAAATTAGGCATAACTCCTGCCAATGTATTTGTTTTTCCAAATCTTGAAAGTGCAAATCTTTCTTACAAGATTATCAGAGGGCTCAAGGTTGCTCAGGTCATAGGGCCGATTTTAATGGGTTTTAGGCAGCCAGTGCATGTCTTGCAGATGCATTCAAGTGTCGATGAGATTGTCAATCTTGCTACGATTGCCGTTTTGGACGCTCAAAGTAGGGAAAGAGCATAAGATATGCTTGCTTACAAGAAGTTTTTTAGTCATAATTCTTTGTATAAATCAATAAAGATTTATATGGGATTGAGAACAATACAGCTGCCACCTATGTTTAGATAGGTAGTTGATGAATTGGAGGAGGGTAGCGTGAATAATATTTTCACTTGTTTTTAGTGAAAGATGTATCATAAGTAATTAATTATCCATTAAATAAAAAATGAAAAAAATTATTAAAAACCTTTATTTTCAGGTTATTGTCGGAATTGTAATCGGAATCTTTCTGGGGATTTTCTACCCCGATATTGCAGTGAAACTGAAACCTTTGGGAGATGGATTCATCAAATTGGTTAAGATGGTCATTGCCCCCCTTATCTTTTGTTCTATTGTTTCCGGAATTGCAGGGATGCAGGACGTTAAGCAGATCGGTAAGATAGGAGTAAAGTCTTTATTGTATTTTGAGGTTATGACCACTATGGCATTGATTATAGGATTGGTTTTTGTCAATATCATCCAACCCGGGGCTGGAATGCATATCAATCCTAAAAGCTTAGATGCTTCCTCTGTATCTCACTATGTTGAAAGCTCAAAGCATCAGGATACCCTGTTGGATTTTATTATAGGGATGATTCCTGAAAATGTGATTGGAGCGGTGGCTTCTGGAAATTTATTACAGGTTCTTGTCTTTGCTGTCCTTTTAGGTGTTGCGCTTACTAAAATAGGGAAGAAAACCTCAGAACCATTGCTAAAAGTTATGGACTCTTTTCTAAAAGGGCTTTTCTCGATCATTAAAATGATTATGTATCTGGCACCAATTGGGGCGATGGGAGCAATGGGATTTACAATCGGTAAATATGGCATTGAATCGCTTTCTTCACTTGGGATGCTGATGGTCACTTTCTATCTGACCTGTGTTATATTTATCATATTTGTCATCGGAGGCGTGCTTCATTTTTATGCTAAGGTTAATATATTCAAACTCTTGAAATATATTAAAGAAGAAATTTTAATTGTTTTAGGCACTTCTTCTTCTGAATCTGCTTTACCTGGTATCATGGAAAAATTGGAAGGGGTAGGATGTTCAAAGCCTGTTGTTGGTCTTGTAGTTCCGACAGGATATTCTTTTAATTTGGATGGAACTTCAATATATCTTACTATGGCAGCGGTTTTTATTACACAGGCTTTGGATATGCAAATGACCTTGCAGCAGGAAATTTCTTTACTGTTGGTTTTATTGCTTACTTCTAAAGGAGCGGCAGGAGTTACAGGTAGTGGGTTTGTAACATTAGCGGCGACGCTTCCGGTGGTAGGACATGTTCCTGTTGAGGCAGTAGCTTTAGTTTTAGGAATAGATCGTTTTATGAGTGAAGCAAGAGCCATCACTAACCTGATTGGCAATGCGGCTGCAGTCATAGTTATTGCTAAGTGGGAGAAAGCCCTTGATGTGGTTCAGCTTAACAAGATTTTAAAGGGAAAATAATAAATTGTTTTTAAAATTTAGAGATAATAGTAGTTTATTTAAGTATATCATTACCTGGATTTTAATTAAAAAGGAGGCAAAAAGCCTCCTTCACTATATAAAAATATTCTTCTTTGCTGTATTATTAAAACGACTCTTACTTCCATTCAATCTTTTGTTACGGAAAGCATTACGGCAAGTGAATCCATATAATCACGCCAATGTGTTATTTTCCGGTCTTTTATAGTAATAATGGAACAAAAACGGTTATCATAATCTTTTCCCGTGAACGGAACAATACCGTGAACCTGATATTCTAATATAATGATATTTTCAGGATTCGTAGATTTATAAACCCGTAAGTTATCGGCTGAATGAAGTTCATTACTATATCCGCCAAACCAATCCATATAAGCTTTTCGTCCTTCAATTTTATTGGTGAATCCCGGGATATTATATAAAAATTCGAAAACTGCATTTTCTGCCACTGCATCCCAAAAGTGCTGTCCGTCAACTTCATCTTTTAACCCTTCCATTATGATACTGTAAAAAGGTTCTGAATTTTTATTGAATGCAGGATGATTTCTGTCTACTTTCGGATTATTTGTTTTCTTTTCCATTTCTGATAAATTTAGTTTTAATTTACAAAGAGTTATATAATGGTACAAATGATTCTTTCACAAATATTTCAGCTGATGTCGGCGACGAATTTGCTGAGACTCGTTGTTCATAATTCATAATTCCGTTCTTGAGTGAAGTTTCCATCGATGTAATATCATTTGCTACATCTTCCGACAACCCTTGATTTATCATCGCCTGTTTTGCATCTTCAACGGAAAACTGTACATATTTCAGGTCAGGTTTACCAATAGTATTTCCTATAATGGATGTAAGCTCTTCAAATGAATAATTTTTGTCCCCCAAAATCGGCTGAACACTTTTGCCGCTAAAATCTAATTTCATTAAATGTTTTGCAGCTACAGTAGCAATGTCTTTAGTGGCTACCATTGGTATTTCGTGCTTTGCATCTGCTGTTGCACCATTAATATCCATTTGTTTGATCAAAGGAATATTCAGCAAAGCATTATCTAAAAAGTAAGCCGGACGCAGATGCAATACATTAACACCTTTTAACTGATTCAATTTTACTTCTTGTTCAGCAAGCCCCGCAATAAGGCCATTGCCTTCGTGTTGGTGTGCACCGGCACTACTTAAATTCACCACATATTTTATTCCAGAGTTCTGAATGGCTGTAATAACAGAATCTCCAACTTTTCTTTGAAATTCTCTGTAATTATTTGCTGTAAAATCAGGCGGAGTCATTACGTAAGCACTATCTGAATTTTTAAATGCTTCTGTTAATACTTTTACATCTGTGATATCCGAAGATATTACTTCAGCTCCCATATTTTTAAATTTTTCCAGATTATCCGCCGTTTTTGCAATGAGCTTAAGGTAGTGTCCTTCTTGTAAAAGGATTTCGGCAATCTTTCCGCCGACTTTTCCTGTTGCTCCTAATAATGCGATTGTTTTTTTCATTTTATAATTTGTTTAAATCCTGAAACAAATTTCTATATTTGCTTTATAAATACATAGTAGATACATAATTGTATTATAGTGTCAAAAAAGTAAGTAATGAGAAAAACAAACTCCACAAACTTTGTAAACGAAACTGAATTGGCTGCTATTTGTCCAATGCACAAAGTTATGAGTGTATTAGGCGGACGTTGGAAAATAGCTTTGCTTTATTTCATACATCAGGAACACAATCGTTTCAGTTTATTACAAAGAAAAATGCCTTTTATTACTACTAAAATGCTTAGCTCACAGCTAAAAGAACTGGAACAAGATGGAATGATAAACAGAAAGATTTATGCGGAAATGCCACCTCGTGTTGAATATTCATTAACCGAAATGGGAAAAACGCTTTTGCCTGTTTTAGAAGATCTATATAACTGGGGAGAACAGCATATACAAGCAAATTAGTTTTATATTTTATGAATGTATTTAACTAAATGTTATCTAACCTATTTCTTTAGTTTCGTTCTTATATTGAAGTCTATTTTTTTTAATAAACATATCCTCGCTGATCTTGCTGTCCAATATTTTTGCGTAATGCTGTGTCATTCTAACATTGGTGTGACCAAGCATTTTGCTTACGGTTTATAAAGGAACACCTTTATTCAAAGTAACTCTTGTTGCAAAAGTATGTCTGGCTGTATGAAATGTCTATTTCCAGTTCACAAAGGGCGGAAATCTCCTTGAGATATTCATTTATTTTTTGGTTGCTTAGGATTGGCAGGAGTTTATTTTCATTAAAGCATTTTGGATGATTGCTATATTTATCCAAAATATATTCAGCAATAGGAAGTATAGGAATGCTTGCTTCAATTTTTGTTTTTGTTCTTTTCATTTTAATCCATTTACCGTCATCAATCCCGATGCTAACAGCATCCCTGCTGAGGTTTTGAATATCGATATAAGCTAATCCCGTAAAACAACTGAATAAGAAAATATCTTTGACTAAACTAAGGCGATCGGTCTTAAAAATCTTGTTTTTGATACTTTCAAGTTGTGATTCCGTAAGGAAATTGGGAACTACGGGTATAAGCTTAGCTTTGTAATTAGAGTAAGGATTTTTATCCATCCAATCATTTGCTAAGCAAATATTAATAATCTTCTGAAAATTCTTTAGATATTTTACTTCAGAATTATTTGCACATTTTCGAATGGTTCTCAGCCAAAATTCATAATTGGATATAAATGCCGGGTTAATTTCCCGAATATCCATATCGGATACATTGTATTTCCATTTCATAAAAGAAATTGTATGACGAAGAGAGGTTTCGTAACGTTCCAATGTACCTTTTGAAAATGATTTACCGATAAGATCTTTCATTTGCCGATTGTAGTCTTTAAAAACATCTACAATAGTCATTTTCTTATCGCCAACGGTTTTTAAGCGTTTCGCCCGTTATTTCCTTTTTAGCAGCTATTAAATCATTGTTACACTGAAGTATTTTCAAACGAATATTTTCAAGGAATGTATTAATGGACTTTGCTTCTTTGCTGTTTCCGGAAACTTTACCAGTTTCAGAATTCCAGGAGGATGTTAATTATAGAAAGTTCTGTACGCTTCCCATTAACAGTAAGGCGTAAGTAAATAGCAGAAAATTCCAGATTGCTTTTTGTTTTCTTTGCATAGAAAAGTAAACTGTAATTATTTATTTGTGGTGACTTAAAAGGTTAATAAAACTATTTATGAACCGATAAGCCTACAAGATGTTCAATCTCTGTAAAGCTCTTGAATAGACATTTTCCAGAATCAGAGGTGAGTAGTTGGTGATAGTGTTTACTACTCACCGAATGACTCACCAAAAGAATGAAATAGTATGGTGTATCTGATATTCCAAAAAATAAAAACCCTTTAAAATGTTGATTTTAAAGGGTTTTTATTTTTTGAGTTTTACACTGCGGAGAGTGAGGGATTTTGTACCCTCCCCTCATCGCTTTATTGATAAGATTTCGCTGTAGCATCTCTGTGAATGGCCTCAAATAGGACATTTGCAAAAAAGTGGTAAAATCCTAATTTAAATTTTACATAGTAAAACTAAAAATTTCTGCTCGAATCTGCAAGTAAAAAGGCTAAAATTTGAACATGTTTTAGTCCAAACCAAGAATTTAATCCTTCTCTTTTCCGGTTGAAATTTCTGAGTTCAAATATTTCTTAAAGAAAACGAAGAAAAAACCGAAAAAAAAGAAAAAAAGAAAGCCTTTTGAAAATGAGCGTGGCATTCTGTCAAGGTTTTTTGAAAAAAGTTTTTGCGTAGATTTTTATACGTAAAAAGTTTTTCTAAAAATCCGGAGGGCTTGACCTTGACAGAATTTGGCATTTGACTCGCGAGCGAATTATCTTTGGTTCATGTTTTTTTTGACAACTATGCAAAATTATTACTTATGGATTTCTTGAAAAATTTTAGTTTTTTTATTATTACCAACTTTGCTTATTTTAAACAATTTTTCCTTCTGATAACTTCTCTTGTGAAGTTTGATTTTATTAGAATTTCATTTCCAAAAAGCAAAAAGAAAATTATTTTTTAAAGACTAATTCTACAAAGAGTAATTAAGTCTAAAATACTATAAGAAACGCACAAAACTTGTTGAAAAAGTAATAAATAAAGACTTTGAAATTATATGTATTAATATATTTTAAAATACAGTTTCCATATATTTGTTTTAAAACATAAATCTCAAAAATGAACAGACTTATACTAATTGGGAATGGCTTTGATATAGCACATAAGATTAAAACTTCATACAAAGACTTTATACTTGATTATTTAAAAAACACATTTAACTCGGCTAGGAAATATGGAAAGTACGAAGATGAGTTTCTAATAGTGATAAAAAACGATCGATTTGATAAACAATTAAATACGAACCCCTACATAAGTACTTGGGAATTAAACAATTTTTATGGCTATGTACAAAGTGACAATTCGCTTGGAATTACTGTGACTGGAAGACCCTTTTACAAAGAAATACTTGAATATACATTAAAGCTTAAAAACAATTTAATATCAATACTTCTTTCTTCCTGTAGAGAATCCAATTGGGTAGATATAGAGAACGAATATTACAAAATTCTTTGTGAACTATCATCAAAGAATAAGATACAAGAAATCATAGAATTAAATAAAGGCTTCGAGCTTTTACAAAATTTACTCTATGATTACCTGATTAGAATCGAAGAACAACATTCATCCCATAAATATGATGCATCAAGAAGTAATTTAGTAAGTCAATTAACAGAACCTATAAAACATAATCTTGCACCTCAAAGCAAAAAGACCGTTCGTGGAATAACTATAAATACAAATGATGCTCCTACACCCAGTAATATTTTGTTTTTAAATTTCAATTATACTTCTACTATTGAAACTTATGTAAAAGAAATTCGAAAAACGATACCAAATACTGATGTTATTTATATTCATGGAAAATTAAATGATATAAATAATCCAATGATTTTTGGATATGGTGATGAACAAGAAACTAATTTTGAAGTACTAGAAAAATATGATGAATGTTTAAAATACGTAAAGACATATTGGTATCTAAGGACAAATAATTACGAAAACTTTTTAAAATTCATCGATGTAGATGAATTTGAAGTATATATAATGGGACATTCGTGTGGAATGTCTGATAAAACAATGCTAAGTTCAATCTTTAATAACCCAAATTGTAAAAAAATAAAAGTTCTTACTTATGATAAATCATTTGGAAGTAAAGACTTGGCTATTGATACGACAAATTATATTGAAATGACATATCAGATTGGAAGACTATTCAATAATAAAGCTGATCTAAGGAAAAAGCTTATTCCATTTGAGACACAAGATTTATTAAAAATTGATGCCCAAGTATTATTGACAATAACCACTTAAATATGTACCATTATTTGTAAATAGGATATTCTCTTGTAAAAGATTTATGGATATATTTGTAATAAACAATTAATGACCATGACAGAAAAAATACTTTTTAAACAAGGAGGGATCTCTATTTTTACAGATGAAATTGATGATGATAAAAGAATTGAAACTATAAAATCAAGAATAAAAGAAATGTTCAATATGAAGAACATTAATTTTTTATTTGGTTCAGGTACAAGTGTTGGGGCAATTCCTACGATGAATGGTCTTTATGATTCTGTTGTCACTAGACTTAAAAGTCACAAAGAATATTTAATAGAATTTGAAAATATTGAAAAACGAATAAAGAACAAAAAAAATTTAGAAGATATATTAGGTATTCTTTATTCTTATAGAATTTATCAAAAAAATAATTTTGATGAAAAGGAAAATGAGAAAAATGACGAACTTAAAAAATGTAGTGGACTTATCGACATTATAGAAGATCAAATTTTCAATGAAATAAATATTAAAATTAATGATATAAAGTATCAGTCTTATCTAAATCTCTACCAAACCTTTTATCTCAAATTAGCTTTAAGAAATAAAGATTTATCTAGACTCAATATTTTTACCACAAATAATGATTTGTTTAACGAGTATGCTTTAGATAGCGTAAACATACATTATATTAATGGTTTTTCAAGAGGTATTAATAGATATTTTAATCCCGCATTATTTAACTATACTTACTCAAAAAGAATGGATACCAGTATTGAAAAGTTTGAGCCAGTTGAAAATATGGTTTATCTTTACAAAATACATGGTTCTATAAATTGGATTGAGGATAATACTAATTCTAATTCATTTTTTAATATTAAAGAAATTAACGAACCCAAACGGGAAAAAGATATTGAAAACATTCTTATATATCCAACTCCCACAAAACAAAATAAAAGTCTCGGAAGTCCATATGTTGAGTTATTTAGGGAATTTCAAAAAAAACTACTAGAGCCACATTCTATCTTGTTTGTAATTGGTTATAGTTTTAGTGACGAACATGTTAATAACATAATATATCAAGCTCTAGCTACAAACTCCACTATAAACCTTGTAATTTTTGGAGAAATTAATAATAAGGTTGTCGAAATTGCGGACAATAGAATAATAAATATCTTTGGAGAATATAAAGGTGAGAAAATAAACTATTTTAGTTACATTGTTAATAATCTTTTACCAAATATTGACGCTTTTAAATCCCAAGACAATTTATTAAGCGAATTTATAAACTCTATAAAGGTTAAGTAAATGAATATTGGTAAAGTAATCTCAGTAGAGTATGATAAATTTAAAGTTAAATTATTTCATACAACAAAAAATTCCACCGTTAATATTGGCGGCCAAATTTATTACTTCGGAAACATTGGCAGTTATTTAAAAACCAATAATGCAATTGGGGAGTCAATATTATGTGAAGTTGTTGCTGTATTAGATCACAACACTGACAGCAAAACTTATTCGAATTTTAATTTAGATAGCTCAAGGGAATTAATTATTAAACCTATTGGCACATTCAACGTACAAGGAGTATTCAGTATTGGAGTGGGTATATTTCCCTCTATTTATGCAGATGTTAGTATTGTTACTATTCATGATGTAAAAAATATTTTATCTCCAAAATTGCACGACAAAACGGAAAATTATATTCATGATTCAATTGAATTAGGTGTTTCAAAAAACTTAATAAACTATACTGTTAGCGTTGATATTAATTCTTTTTTTAATATCCATACTGCAATATTAGGAAATAGTGGAAGTGGAAAATCTAACACAATATCACATATATTTCAACAAGTTTTTAGAAAAAAAGATTATTCTGCTATAGGAGGAAAAATCATAATGTTTGATGTTAATGGTGAATATAAAAGTGCATTCTCAACAAATTTATTTTCTGATAAAACTTTAAAATATTATAGACCAAATTCAAAAGATGAATCTAACTTCGTTTTACCATATTATTTAATGAATTTAGATGAATGGCTTGCTTTTTTGATGGCTTCAGACAGAACTCAAAAGCCATTTTGGGATAAAGTTTTACAGGAGTGTTATAAATTCTATAAAATGTTTGATGCTTCAACTTCCAGCCAAGAAGATTATTCAAATTATTTCAAATGGAAAATAAGAAATATTCTTTCTAATGTTGTTAGTAATATTGAATCTGATACAACAAAAATGACTGCTGCCAGAGGTGTTATAATTAAATCTAGAGAAATTATTGCAAGTTTAGAAAAAAACTTTGATCACCAAGATATAATCGACTTCCTAGATGAAGCATTGGAAGGCACTAATATAGTTTATGGAAATAATGATGGAAGACTTAGTACATTTATAACTGATTTAGAAATTGATGAAGAAAATGCTCAAAAAATAAATGATTTTAAATTAACAAGCGGAGAGTTTTATGATTTTAAATTCTTAAAAATAGCTACTGAGCTTGTTTTATTGGAAGAAGAAGGTAAAGGCAATCATAGGATAAGAGAATTTACCTCTACAATGTTAACAAGACTTGATTATTTTTTGTTTAATCCTGATTGTGCATTTATGAAATCCGATACAAAATTTTCTAATGCAAAGGATTATTTAGAAAAGGTTATAGGTATAGGCAACAATGAAGAACATCAGTTAATAATCATTGATACAAGCGAAGTTGGAAATGATATCCTTGAACTTACTACAAGCGTTATAAGCAGACTATTATTTGATTACAGAAAAAGCCAAGAAGGCACAAAACGTAGAGAAGCGCCAATCCACCTTGTTTTAGATGAAGCTCACAGATATATAAAAAAAGATACTGAATACATAATCAAAGATAATATTTTTGAAAGGATAGCAAGAGAAGGACGTAAATTTTCTTTTTTCCTTATTATTTCTTCTCAAAGGCCATCCGAACTTTCACAAACTGTTTTATCACAGTGCGGAAACTATTTAATACACCGTATCCAAAATGAAATTGACATGAAATATATATACTCTGTTTTGCCATATTTTTCTGATGATTATGTGGCTAAAATAAAACAAGCCGTTCCTGGTGAAGTATTAATATTTGGAAATTGTGTACCAATGCCACTCCAATTGAAAATAATCAAGCCGGAACCAGATCCGAATAGTCAAAACTGCGTAATAAGTGAACAATGGTTTATGGAAGTACAAAATAGTCATTAAAAGATATAAATTATAACTCGAATTTATCGAAAAAACAAGTATAGTTCTAATCTCCTTGTAGACTTCAAAACTTCAGCTCCCCACCAAAATCCAACATCACCACCTGACTTCCCTGAAAAGGATTATAAGACGGCTGATAATCAATATAGCCCGAAGAATGCAGATTCTTCAGGCATTTATGGTAGGTGGCTTTTGAGCGGATTTTACTGATGCGCATCACCTCATCGCGTGAAATACTGACCGGATTTCGGAAACGGCTGAAATTCCAGAACTGGAATAAGGCTAAATAGAGGCTGATGTGTGATGGAT
>QFQW01000108.1 GCA_003248755.1 Chryseobacterium sp.
TAAAAAAAATATTTTTTTTGAAAAAGAATTGAACAAAAATTTAAGTTAAAATTACCGGAATTTAAATAATTTGGGCAGCTTAATCCGCCTTCCGCTCCCAATCTTTTTTTGCAAAAAAGGATTTCCGCTCAAGTCGGGCTGCGTGCGATTCAACGTTCCAATAAAAAACATTGAATTGTAATTTAATATCTAAAATCTGTTATCTAAAAATCCATTTAATAAATGAACAACGAAAACCTCCACGATAAAAGAAAAGTTTACGAAAAATCCCAACTCATCGAAGCCGAAATCAAAGAAAATCCAATCGAGCAATTTCGCAATTGGTTTCTGGAAGCCGAAGAAAATCCACAAGTTTCAGAAGCTAACGCAATGGCAATTTCCACTGTCGAAGAAGACGGATGTCCAAGAACCAGAATGGTTTTACTAAAGTCTTACAATTGGGAAGGTTTTGTATTTTATACCAATTACGACAGCCGGAAAGGAAAATCGCTTGAGAGAACTCAGAAAGCTTGTCTCAGCTTTTTCTGGCCAAGTCTGGAAAGACAAATCATCATCAAAGCCAATATTGAGCGAATTGCTGAAAACCTAAGTGATGGCTATTTCCATTCCCGTCCAAAAGGAAGTCAGTTAGGTGCAGTTGTTTCCCCACAAAGTCAGGAAATCCCGGACCGAAGTTTCCTTGAAAACAAACTAAAAAATTTAGAAACCGAATTCGAAAACAAAGAGATTCCAAGACCAGAAAATTGGGGAGGTTACATCGCAAAACCTTACGAAATCGAATTCTGGCAAGGCCGCCCGAATCGTCTTCACGATAGGATTCTTTACTCATTAACAGAAGATTTTGATTGGAAGATTTCCAGATTGGCACCTTAAGTCTTAACTTTTTTTATAAAAGCTTTAACTCAAATTTTGATTAGATTTCTCGTTATTTGTTTTATTAATAACAATCAAAACAATTAATTATGAAGAATCTATTGAGAATTATCAGCGTAGTTTCGCTTGGCGTTTTGCTGTCTTTCAGCTTGTCAAAGGAGAAAAAAGTAGTTGTCATTGATGCTGGTCACGGGGGAAGTGATTTGGGCGTGAACCGAGAAAATTTTATCGAAAAAGATATCGTTCTTAAAGTGGCTAAAAAAATCAAGGAACTGAACAAGAATAGCAATCTGGAAATTGTTTTAACAAGAGAAGACGACAGCTATCCGTCATTGACAGATAGAACAGACAAAATAAATCAACTAAAACCAGATTTGACAATCTCATTGCACGTGAATAGTTCACCTAAAGTTGATTCTGATAAAAAAGGAGCAGAAGTTTATTATAAGCGAGATGATGCTTCTAAATCTTTTGCAGATAAATTAGCATCCAAGTTTAACAATTGTCCTGTAATGGTAAAAAACCTTCATATGCTTAGGGTTCCTGAAAATCCTGCAGTGTTGTTGGAATTGGGATTTGCTAATAACAAAGAAGAAAGAGATTATCTTGGAAGCGAAAAAGGACAGACCGAAACGGCTGAAAAAATATTAAGTGTGATTAATGAACATTAAGCATTCAAATAAAAGAGATGAAAACCAGCAATTTTGCTGGTTTTTTATTTACTTCTCGATTTCAGAATTCTCTCAACATCTTCAATCGTAAAACCTTTAGCTTTCAACAAAATTAAATAATGATAAAGTAAATCTGCAGCTTCATTTAAAAATAATTCATCGTTGTTATCTTTCGCTTCGATAACCAATTCCACAGCTTCTTCACCCACTTTTTGAGCCACTTTGTTGATGCCCTTTTTATAGAGTTTATTGGTGTAGGAATTCTCATCATTATTGTCAATTTTATCAGAAATAGTCTGCTGCAGTTCGTATAAAAAACCTTTATCATTTTCTTCATTAAAACAAGTTGTTGTTCCGTTGTGGCAAGTTGGTCCCAGCGCTTTTGCTTTGATGAGAACCGTATCTTGGTCGCAATCTGGCTTCCAGTCAATTAATTCCAAAAAATTGCCTGACGTTTCACCTTTTGTCCAAAGTCTGTTTTTGGAACGGGAAAAAAAAGTCACTCGTTTTTCCTGCAGAGTTTTGTCAAAAGCTTCCCGGTTCATATAACCCAGCATCAGAACTTTCAGTTTGAGATAATCCTGAATAATAACGGGAACTAATCCTGTGTTTTCATCAAATTTTATAGTCATCGTATTGGTAATTTTTTAGATTTAAGATAATTTTTAAGCTCGGGAATTTCAATTTCATCGAAGTGAAAAATACTCGCGGCCAAAGCTCCGGTTGCTTTGGTTTCTGTAAAAACGTCTTCGAAATGTTGCATTGTTCCGGCACCACCTGAGGCGATTACAGGAATATTCACCAATTCCGAAAGTTGTTGGGTAATCTCGATGGCGAATCCGGATTTTGTTCCGTCTGTATTCATAGAGGTTAAGAGGATTTCGCCGGCGCCATGATTTTCTACTTCTTTTGCCCAGGAAAATAATTCTTTATCGGTTTCAATTTTTCCGCCGTTACTGAAAACTTTATTCTGATTTTTAACAAATTTGGTGTCAATCGCAACAACCATACATTGCGAACCAAAACGTTTGGCAACTTCGGTGATTAGATTCGGTTTGGCTATGGCAGCCGAGTTAATCGTGATTTTATCTGCTCCGTTTTTCAAAAGCTCTTCCACATTTTCAAGCGCATTAATTCCTCCTCCAACTGTGAAAGGAATACTGATATGTCTGGCAATATCTCTTACCAATGGAATCAACGTTTTTCGACGTTCTTCAGTCGCAGAAATATCCAGAAAAACCAATTCATCCGCACCTTGCTGAGAATATTTGATGGCCATTTCTACAGGATTCCCGACTTCTTTCAAATCCAAAAATTGGACACCTTTCACCGTTTCGCCATTTTTGATGTCGAGACAAGGAATGATTCTTTTTGCTAACATTAGAGAAATGGTTTTAATTCGTTAATAGTAATCCTGTTTTCATACAAAGCTTTCCCAATGATTGCACCTTCACAACCGATTGATTTTACTTTTTCCAAATCTTCAACAGAAGTAATTCCACCTGAAGCAATCAGTTTGATGTCAGGATTTTCAGCAATTATTTTTTGATACAAATCGAAAGCAGCTCCTTCCAACATCCCGTCTTTGTCGATGTCTGTTGAAATGACGTACTTGATTCCGGATTCTGTTTTTTCTTTAATGAAGTCATAAATATTGGTTTCACATTCTTCTAACCAACCGGAAACAGCAATTTTTTCTTTCCTTGCGTCAGCTCCCAAAATGATTTTTTCCGGGCCATATTTTTTTAAAATTTCTAAAAATAATTCCGGGTTTTTGACGGCAACACTTCCCAAAGTCACTTGTTTTGCTCCGTTTTCAAAAGCAATTCTGATATCTTCTTCAGATTTTAAACCGCCTCCAAAATCGATGATTAAATTGGTTTTGGCTGAGATTTTTTCTAATGTTTTATAATTGATGATTTGGTTTTGCCTTGCGCCGTCCAAATCGACGAGATGCAGAAAACGGATTCCGTTGTCTTCAAAGTTTTTGGCAATGTCCAAAACATTTTTGCTGTAAATGGTTTTCCGGTTATAATCACCTTTGGAAAGTCGGACGCATTCGCCATTAATGATGTCTATTGCTGGTATGATTCTCATTTTATATTAATATTTTACAGATATAACTTTATTTATTTTTAAACTCTCGCAGATTTAATAGACTGGGCAGATTAATTTTAAAATCTGCTTAATTCGCAAAACCAGCGAGAAAATTTTAAACTAATACCTATTATAATTTTAAAAAATTCTCTAATATTTTACTTCCCAGGATTCCGCTTTTCTCGGGATGAAACTGGACGCCGAAAAAATTATCTTTTTGTAAAGCGGTGCTGTAAGCTTCGGAATAATCTGTTGTTGCAATCGTGTTTTCTTTTTTCTCAGCAAAGTAACTGTGAACGAGATACATATGGCTCTGTTCGGGAATGTTTTTAAACAAATCCGATTTTAAATCATAAATCTGATTCCAGCCAATCTGCGGAACAAGAACCGAAGCCGGAAATCGCTTCACTGAAACATCAAAAATCCCCAAAGCTTTTGTACCACTTTCTTCCGAATCTTTACAGAGTAATTGCATCCCGAGACAGATTCCTAAAAGTGGCTGTTTCAGTTGCGGAATCAGCAAATCCAGTTTGGTTTCTCTCAAAGAATTCATTGCGAAAGAGGCTTCTCCAACACCCGGAAAAATGACTTTGTCGGCTTTGGAAATTTCATCCGGATTATCTGTGAGCTTTGCCGAAAATCCCAACCTTTCTATTGCAAACAAAAGACTCTGTACATTGCCGGCTTTGTAATCTATGATAACTGTTTTACTCATTTGCTGTTGATTTTATTTTGGTATTCGTGAACCTTCGGTTTCATTTTAATAATTTATAATTCATCATTTGTAATTAATAATTACAGCATTCCTTTTGTTGATGGTAAAATCATTTTCTCCGAATCCCGTTTTACTGCCGACTTCAAACATTTTGCAAATGCCTTGAAAATTGATTCTATTTTGTGATGTTCATTATCACCTTCGGCTTTGATATTGAGATTGGCTTTCGCTGAATCTGAAAATGATTTGAAGAAGTGAAAGAACATTTCGGTAGGCATTTTTCCAATCATTTCACGTTTGAAATCTGCATCCCAAACTATCCAATTTCGTCCGCCAAAATCCAGTGCCACCTGAGCCAGACAATCATCCATAGGCAATACAAAAGCGTAACGTTCGATTCCCAATTTATTTCCTAAAGCCTGATAAAAAGCTTCGCCAAGTGCAATTCCGGTGTCTTCAATCGTGTGGTGTTCGTCCACTTCCAAATCGCCCTGAACTTTGATATCCAAATCCATTTGACCGTGTTTCGCAATCTGGTCAAGCATATGGTCGAAGAAGGCAATTCCTGTATCGATATTGGATTTTCCAGTTCCGTCGAGATTCAGTTTGATGTTGATTTTTGTTTCGTTGGTATTTCTGATAATTTCTGAAGTTCTGTTTTTGAGTTTCAGGAATTCATAAATCGCTTTCCATGAAGTTGTTTTGAGAGCAATTACATTTTCCAAATCGTCATTTTCCAAAATCTCATCTGCGCCCAGATTTTCATCATTATTAATGAAAATTGCTTTTGAATTAAGGTTTTTCGCCAGTTTAACATCGGTAATCCGGTCGCCTATGACAAAGGAATTTTCCAAATCGTAAAGATTCTGGTCAAAATATTTTGTCAGCAAACCTGTATTCGGTTTTCTGGTTGGTGCATTATCTTTAGCGAAGGTTTTATCAATGAAAATATCTTCAAATCTGATGTCTTGACTTTCAAAAGTTTCGATAATGAAATTCTGAACCGGCCAGAAGTTTTCTTCCGGATGAGAAGCTGTTCCCAAGCCATCCTGATTAGTCACCATCACCAATTCGTAATCCAACTCATTGGTGATTTTTGAAAGATATGTGAAGACTTTTGGGTAGAATTTCAGTTTTTGAAACGAATCGACCTGATAATCTTCTGGTTCTAAAACCAAAGTTCCATCGCGGTCTACGAATAGTAATTTTTTCATTTTTTTATAGACTTTTTATTTTTATTAAGACTTCCCTTCGACAAGCTCAGGATAAACTGTCCCCCAGCCTGACAGCGTTTGATAAGTGTCACACTGAGCGTAGTCGAAGTGTCTGTTTTTATTAGTTATTAATATTTTGAAGGGCTTGTATCAATTTTTTATTTTCTTCGGGTGAACCAACCGTAATCCTCAGACAATTTTTAACAACCGAATTTCTATTTCTGACAATTACATTTTGATTGACTAATTTCTGGTAAACTGAGTCTGCATTTTCAACTTCTATCAAGATAAAATTAGCGTCCGAAGGATAAATTTTCTTAATCAATTCCAATTGTTCCAATTTTTGAATTAGCTGTTTTTTCTCGTTCAAAATCAGTATGATATTTTCTGAAACGAGTTGAATATTTTCATCAGTCAAAGTATTAATAATCGCATCCTGATTGAGCTGGCTGATGTTGTAAGGCGGCTTTACTTTGTTGTAAAATTTGATGATTTCTTTGGAAGTATAAGCGATACCGACTCTTACAGAAGCCATTCCCCAGGCTTTACTGAATGTCTGGCTCACGATGATATTCGGATAGTTTTTGATTTGACTTCTGAAGCTTTCTTCCGGGCTGAAATCAATGTAAGCTTCATCTATAAAGACTATTCCGCTGAAGTTTTCAATAATATATTTTATATTCTGAACGGAATTACCTGTTGGATTATTAGGCGAACAGATGAAAATGATTTTAAGATTTTTGTCATTCAAATATGGTTTTAAGGTTTCTAAATCTATTTGAAAATCATCATTTAAATCAAGATTGATTAGCTCTACATCATTGATATTGGCTGAAACTTCGTACATCCCGTAAGTTGGCGAAAATGTCAAAACCTTATCTTTTTTCGGTTCACAAAATATCCGGAAAGCCAGATCAATCACTTCATCGCTCCCATTTCCTAAGAAAATATTTTCAGTTGGGATTTGATTCAGTTCGCTCAATTTTTCTTTAATTTTTCGCTGATATGGGTCAGGATAACGATTCAGTTCTCCGAATGGATTTTCGTTCGCATCCAGAAAAATCCCGTTATTGCCTTCAAATTCATCTCTTGCAGAAGAGTACGGTCTGAGGTCAAGAATATTTTTGCGTGCTAATTTTTGTATTTCAATTGTCATTTTTTTAATTGTTTTTTGTCATCGGTAAAATTGGGAACACTTCAACAATCCTTCGAGAACCTCAGGATGATAAAGTGTGACATCTCTGATACTAATTGTTTTAATTATCCATTGTCAGGCTGAGCCTGTCGAAGCTTTTTCTAAAGATTTTAATCGGATTGAAACTGCGTTTTTGTGAGCGGTTAATTCTTCTGCTTCTGCCATTACTTCAATGGTTTTTCCAAGATTTCTGATTCCTTTTTTTGTGATATTTTGAAAAGTAATTTTCTTCACAAAACTGTCCAGGGAAACACCGTTGTAGTTTTTGGCAAAACCATTGGTTGGCAGTGTATGATTGGTTCCTGAAGCATAATCGCCTGCACTTTCCGGACTGTAATTTCCCAGAAAAACTGAGCCTGCATTAGTGATTTTGTTGGTGAAATTTTCAGCATTTTCTATTGCTAAAATCAAGTGTTCCGGAGCATAATAATTCGAAAATTCAATCGCTTCATCAATGGAATTAAACAAAATTGATTTGCTGTTTTGCAATGCAATTTCAGCAATATCTTTTCTGGGTAATCCTGAAAGTTGTTGTTGGATTTCAATATGAATTTCATCAATTATTTTTTCAGAATTACTTAAAAGAATCACTTGAGAATCGGTGCCGTGTTCGGCTTGTGAAAGCAAATCAGAAGCGACAAACTCAGCAATGGAAGTTTCATCGGCGATGACCAGAACCTCACTTGGACCAGCCGGAATATCGATAGCAACATTATAATTGAGCGCCAATTGTTTCGCAGCTGTCACATATTGATTGCCAGGTCCGAAAATTTTATCCACTTTCGGGATTGTTTCTGTTCCAAACGTTAAACCTGCAATCGCTTGACTTCCTCCTATTTTGAAAATATTTTTAATTCCGATTAAGTTTGCTGTAAACAAAATCGCCGGATTGATTTTTCCATTTTTATCGGGTGGTGAACAAAGTACAACGTTTTGACAACCTGCAATGTTAGCAGGGATTCCCAACATCAAAACTGTTGAAAACAACGGCGCAGTTCCTCCGGGAATATAAATTCCAATATTTTCTATCGCACGACTTTCTCGCCAGCAAAAAACGCCTTCGGTTGTTTCTATAATTTTTTTCTCCTCTTGTTGGGAATTGTGAAATTTTCTGATATTCTCAGAAGCCAATTTTATCGCTGATTTTAACTCATCGGAAACGAATTGTTCTGCATCATTAATTTCTGATTCAGAGACTTTTACATCCTGAATAGAAACTTTGTCAAACTGTTCTGTGAAGGATTTTAACGCTTTATCTCCATTAATTTTCACTTCATCAAAAACAGATTTCACCTGTTCAGAAAGATTTTCCTGATTTTGCAAAGGTCTTTCACAAAGTGATTGCCATTCGAAGACTTGTGGATATTTATACTGCTTCATCATAAAATCATTTTTTCGATTTCTAAAACCAAAATTCCTTGTGCACCTTCATTTTTTAAATTCTCTATCACATCCCAAAATTTATCTTCTTTGATGACGGAATGGATGGATGACCAGCCACTTTCAGCTAAGGGAAGAACCGTTGGAGATTTCATTCCGGGTAGAAGATTGATGATTTTTTCGAGATTTTCATTGGGCGCATTCAAGAGAATATATTTGCTTTCAGAAGCTTCTTTTACAGCATTGATTCTGAATAAAAGCTGCTTTAAAGTATCCTGGTTTTCATCCGATAAATTTTGATTTGAAATCAAAACCGCTTCACTTTCCAGAACGGTTTCAACCTCCTTCAGACCATTAGTCAGTAGAGTAGAGCCTGTACTGATAATGTCGAAAATGCCGTCCGAAAGTCCGATTCCAGGTGCAATTTCTACACTTCCTCCAATTTTTTCGATTTGTGCGTTGATGTTATTTTCCTGGAAATAATTTAAAAGAATCTCAGGATAAGAAGTCGCAATTTTTTTATTTTCGAAGTATTGGATTCCGTCATAATGTCCTTCTTTCGGAATGGCCAGGGACAACCTGCATTGGGCAAAACCAATCTTCTGAACAAGGTCAATATTTTTCTTCTGTTCCAAAACTTCGTTCAGGCCGATAATTCCGATATCAGCAACACCTTGTTCCACATATTGAGGAATATCATCATCACGGAGAAATAGAATTTCTAAAGGAAAATTAGAGGAAACAGCTTTCAGTTTTCTGGTACCGTTGGAGATTTTGATGCCGCATTCTTCCAGAAGTTCCAGAGATTTTTCGCTTAGTCTTCCGTTTTTTTGAATGGCTAATTTTAGTTTACTCATTTTTGATTTTTATAGATAAAGCCTGAGTAAACAACAAGGAAAATTGGGAAACAAAAAACCGTCTGATTACTCAGACGGTTAATATTATTTTGAAGTTATGACATACCATTACCTTCCCGCCTGAACGTGAAAATGATGGTGATGATGCATAAGTTGTATAGACATTTCTTGCTTTTTGTTGGGACAAATGTAGAACTAATTTTTAAATAATTCAGTTTTTTTGAAAAAAAATTACTGAAAACTATTTTTCCATTGGGTAATCATTTCTGAAAATCTGGTATTTTCAAAAGTCTTATTTCTGATTTTTGAAACCAAATGAACACCCTTTTCATCAGATATTCTCAGGATTTCTTCAGCTTTTTGAGACTCGAAAGCAATGATTTCTGCTTCTTCTATTTCTGCCAATTTATTTTTGTGAACAAACGTGACAAAGTTTTCCATCAAAGGCGAGATGTACGCACCTTCCGTTTGCTTCGGGATTTTAATCACATTGTCTTGAAGGAATAAAAGATTTCCGAAAATACTCCTTGCGATTTTCTTGTTCGGATTCAGAAGGATTACGTCATCCAAATCGTTTTCTTTCGCATAGATTTCGGCATAGATATTCTCCGCAGAATGAACTCTTATATTACTCAAAAGATTAGCATTCACATTGATTTCCTTAATCAAATCCAATTCGATATTTCCTTTGATATCAAGAATGTCTTCAGATTCTTCAATTTCAAAATAGAAAGCCGTTTCAGATTTCGGAAGCGGTTTGTCTTCCTGCTTTCTGTAAGCCATCAGTTGGATAATTCCGTTTTGGATTCCTTTATCAAGAACTTCTCTTTGGAATAATTCCTGAAAGAATTCTAAGGTGTAAGTTAATGGGATATTCAGTCTCATCTTTCTCATTGATGCCATCAGGAAGAAATAAGATTCCTCTGCCATTATAAGATGTCCGTTTCTCACAAAGAAAGATACCCAAACCGAATCACCATAAAGAAAAGAACGGTTGATGAGTTGGAGATTATCTTCGGTATAAACTAATTTTTGCATTGTAGTATAAAAAACAATGAACGATAAAATCGTTCATCCATTTATTTTTAAGCGGCGCCTAATTTTATCTGTAAATTCTCTATCAGATTTTCCCAATAGAGTTTGTTTTCTTCCTCGTCGCCAGGCTCACAAAAGTCGGTGATGTTAAGCGAAAGGTCGTCCGTGATTTCGTCTATAACAATAGAAAGTTCGAAGAAGTATTTCGTTCCTTCATCCTCTTCCCAACGGAATCTCACAAAACTTTCTGGCTTATAACGGATGAGCGTCGCTCTCTCAGCAGGACCACCGCCCCAACTGAAAAAGAAATCGTCACCACGCTCTACAACGTCGTCTGCAAACCATTCTGATAATCCTTCTGCACTTGCCAGATACTCGTACAATATCTCCGAGAGACAATGCATATTGTATTCATACTGCACTTTCGTTTTCGCCATATTCTAATTCTAATTGTGGCGCAATATATAAATTAATTTCTTATTTCCAAATCAAAATGTCTATGGAAATACAAAATTTTTATAGAAATAATGCATGATTTTTATTAGCTGATTTTGTACAGTTGATGAACACTAATTTTTGTAATTATTATGGCAGCTTAATCCGCCTGTAGTTTATCCTGAGTTTATCGAAGGGCTCCCAATCTTTTTTGCAGACCGTTTTCACTTTAATTAGAAATTGAGTACAAGCAAAAAAGGATTTCCGCTCAAATCGAGGAACGAGATTCATCGATTCAAATAAAAATAATATATAAATAGGAGATAATTCGG
>QFQW01000162.1 GCA_003248755.1 Chryseobacterium sp.
ATGATAGATGTTCGATTCATCTTAGGGGCTTTTAAATAAATGTATGAAGCTGTATTTTTATTATTTATATAGATGACAAATTTAGTAAGAAGTAATTTTCAAGATCATCCTTTCCATTTAGTGTCACCTTCTCCGTGACCATTATATACAAGTATATCATTGTTTACATTAACAGTAAATGCTGCATTATCAATGCACTTATTCAGTAACAGTTATATATTCTTTTACTTAGCTTTAGCTACAGTAACAGCATCTATGACTTTATGATTCAGAGATATAATCTCTGAAGGTACTTTCTTAGGTAATCACACTTTAGCTGTACAAAAAGGATTAAACTTAGGTGTTATATTATTTATAGTATCTGAAGCTTGTTTCTTCGTAGCTATATTCTGAGCTTTCTTCCACAGTGCTTTAACACCTACTGTAGAACTAGGTGCTCAATGACCTCCTATGGGAATAGAACCAGTTAACCCTTTCGAATTACCTTTATTAAACACAGTTATATTATTATCTAGTGGTGCAACAATTACTTATGCTCACCACTCTTTAATTAAAGGTGACAGAAAAGGAGCTATCTACGGTACAATCTTCACAGTATTATTAGCATCAATATTCACATTCTTCCAAGGAGTTGAATATAGCGTTTCTTCATTTACTATTAGTGACGGTGTATTTGGAACATGTTTCTTCTTCGGTACAGGTTTCCACGGGTTAATTTTGGTAGCCCTTTTTATATACATTAATATATTATTTAATACAAAAAAAACATACACAGTTAAGTCTTTAGCTCACAATATACAGGGCATAGATAAACTATTAATTACTTTACCTGAATCTAAAGATAATTATTCTATAGATAAACAGTTTATAGAATGATTAGTAGGATTTACAGATGCCGAGGGTAATTTTAACCTTAAACTTACAGATCTAAAAGATAATACGTTTAAATATGTTCAATATACATATCAAATATCTCTTCATGAAGACGACATTGAAGTATTAAAATATATTATGAATACCTTAAAATGCGGACATATTTCCAGATCAAAAGGTAAAGCTAATTACTTTGTTAATGATTTAAACTCTTTGTTATACATAATAATTCCTATATTTAACTACGTTAATCTTAATAGTTCAAAGTATCATCATTTTGTATCATTTGCAAAAGCAGTAGAATTAAAAAGAGAAAATAAAAAATTATCAGATGATAAGAAGTTAGAAATAATAAAACTTCAAAAGGAAATGCAAAACATGTCTGGTAAATGAATACCTAATTCTATTAGCGATAAAATACAAATAACAAAATTTTGACTAG
>QFQW01000109.1 GCA_003248755.1 Chryseobacterium sp.
CCAGCAGTTTATTCAGCTGCAACAGGATTATCTGGTGACGAAAGCGCAGTTGGAATCAGCAAGGTTAAACTTAACCCGTCAAAAAGATTTGAATATCACCAAAGCGACCAGTGACAAAACGCTACAAACTGCCCAAGCAGATTATTCTACTTTGAATGCAACATTGAAAGGTTTGGAAGAAAAACTGAGAATTATTGGAATCAATGCAAAAGGATTAAATTCATCCAATATAAGAAGCAGAATTAATGTTTATGCGCCTTTCAATGGTTTTGTGAGCAAAATCCTGGTGAATAACGGACAATACATTAATCCTTCAGATACATTATTTGAACTGATTAATCCTTCTGGTTTATTGCTTGAATTAAAAGTATTTGAAAACGATGTGAATGATGTGAAAATCGGACAGGAAATTTTAGTGTACAACAACCAAAATCCGGATAAAAAATCGACGGCGAAAATTGTAAGTATTGTTCCAAGCATCGAAAATGATGGTTCATCACTTGCTGTAGCGAAACTTTCAGCTTCCAATCCTGAGTTTATCAAAGGAATGTACATCAATGCAGAAGTAACGATTAACAGTAGATTTACCATTGGTTTACCAAATGAATCCGTAGTATCTTTTGAAAGTAAAAACTATATTTTTGAAGATTTAGGAAACAAAAAATATAAAATGATTCCTGTGAATGTGGGGATTTCTGATGATAATTTCACGGAAATTTTGAAAGCCGACAATTTGAAAGATAAAAAGATTGTACAGAATGGAGCTTATGGACTATTGATGGCGCTAAAGAATAAAGCGGAGTAAAAATTCAGGTAATGACATACTTAAGTGTATAACACCTCTTACCCCAATTAAAATGACCAAAGTTTTGCTTGAACAAACTTAAAATTGGATTTATATTGAAAAAAAAATTAGGTTTAATGTACCATGTCAAAATATAAAATAGTAAATTACTAATATCAATCCAGCTTAATTATATTTAAAAGTTAAACTCATAGTTTAGAAGCTGGTACAGTTAAGTACATGATCACTAATTTACTGTATTAATTTTTTAATCTCTTCAATATCATCAATTTCATCCACAGTTTTATCTTTCCGCCATCTCAGGATTCTTGGAAAACGAAGCGCAACACCACTTTTATGTCGATTACTAAATCCGATTCCTTCAAACGCAATTTCGAAAACCAGTTCAGGTTTTACGGTTCTTACCGGCCCGAATTTCTCAATTGCATTTTTGTTGACAAACTTGCTGACTTCCATTATTTCTTTATCGGTCAAACCTGAATATGCTTTTGCAATTGTGACTAATTTATCTTCATTTTTCACTGCAAAAGTGTAGTCGGTGTAATAGGCACTTCGTCGTCCGCTTCCTTTCTGAGCGTAGATAAGAACAGCATCAATCGTGAGCGGGTCGATTTTCCATTTCCACCAATCGCCTTTTTTTCTGCCGGAGTGATAAGGCGAATTTTTCTGTTTCAACATCAGGCCTTCACTATTGATTTCTCTGGACTTTTCTCTGATTTGATTTAAATCTTTCCAGTTTTCAAATTCGATAAGTTCGGAAAGCTTTATGTTTTCGGGATTTTCATTTAATAATAATTCTTCCAGCATTGCACGTCTTGCAGAGATTGGTTTTTCCCGCAAATCGGTTCCTTCCAATTCTAGTAAATCATAAGCAAAAACCTGAATCGGAATTTCTGAAAGCATTTTCTTAGTTAAAGTTTTCCGGTTGAGACGTTTCTGTAATTCGTTAAAATTCAAAACCTGATTATCTTTTACCGCCAAAATTTCTCCATCCAGAACAAAATTTCCTTTCATATTCTGAACAACTTCTTTGATTTCAGGAAATTGTTCGGTAACCAATTCCTCTCCACGAGACCAAATAAAAACTTCATCATTTCTCCGGATAATTTGTCCGCGAATTCCGTCCCATTTGTATTCAATCAGCCATTCATTGGGAGTTCCTAATTCTTCCAAATCTTTTTCGAGCGCATAAGCCAAACAAAAAGGGTAAGGTTTTGAATTGTCGGGATTGATATTTTCGGCAGAAATCAGTTCTTTGAACGAAACTTCGTCCGGTTGCCATTTTCCCATTAAGCTGTGCATCAGCGTACTCGCTTCCTGCCCGGAAAATTTAGTCAAAGCATTAATCAAAGTTTTATCTGAAACTCCAATTCTGAAACTTCCGCCCAATAATTTATTGAAAAGCAGTCGTTCTGTGTAATCCAGGCCGTTCCAGGAATTCAGAACAAATTCTTTTTTTTCTATATCCGATTTATTTTTCAAACCAATGATTTCATTCATCCATTCAGACAAAGATTTCTCGATTTTTTCTTTTGGTGGTGGAAGAATCAATGATAAAGTTTCACCCAAATCTCCAACCGAAGAGTAACTCTCCTGGAACAGCCAAAAAGGTAATTGTGTAATTTCCAACGCCCATTCTTTCATATAATTGGTATTCACATTTCTCTTCGGTCTTTTGCCTGTAAACAGGGCGATAAACCAAACTTTATCTTCGTCAGGAGCACGCTCGAGATAATCAATGATGGCATCGATTTTTGCGTTGGTTTTGTTGGTGCTTTCGAGAGCATTGATGAGTTCTGCGAAATGTTTCATCTGTAATTTTTATTTTTTATTTGTCAGATGGAATACTCATTAAATTTGGTACGAAAAAATATTTTTTGTCTTTGGTATTTCATACTTCAGGATTTTCGATGGTTTCTTTTTCAGTCACCTCTTCATCATCGTTTCCGTAAAGTGTTTCCACAACATCAGATTTAATTCCGATTTCGTTTAAATATTTTGAAAAAACTTCGGTTTGTCCGTGTGTAACGTGCACGATTTCTGCTTCTGTAGCTCTTATAGCCTGTAAAAGGCCTTTCCAATCGGCGTGGTCACTCATTGGAAAACCTGCATCTGCACTGCGCCATCTTCTTGCACCACGAACCTGCATCCAGCCGGAACAGATTGCTGTTGCCACGTTTGGGATTTTCTTAATTACATTAGAATCGAGCAAAGCGGGCGGAACGATGACAATATCGCCTTCAACGTGTTTAATACTTTCCCTAAAATCAGGAATTTCATAATCTGGAAGTGTGATGCCTACATTTTCAAAAGCTTCATTCAATTTCCCGATAGAGTAGTGAACGTGGATTTTCCCCAAGCCTTCAACCGCTTTCATAATTCTCTGAGCTTTTCCTAAAGAATAGCCGACAAACACCGATGTTTTCTGGTTTTCTTTATTTTTCAAAACCCAGCTTTGCATTTTTTTGTTCAAATCATCCACTTCCAGCCAATTATAAATCGGAAGTCCGAAAGTGCTTTCTGTGACAAATTCGTTGCATTTTACCGGTTCAAAAGGCTTACTCAGTCCATCATCCTGAACTTTATAGTCTCCGGAAATTACACTTACATAACCTTTATATTCCAGCCGAATCTGAGCCGAACCGATAATGTGTCCTGCCGGATGAAGTGAAAGTTTTACACCATTGATATTGAGAGCTTCTCCATATTCCACACTTTGACATTCGATATCTTCACCGATTCTTTTGTGTAAAATCGGTTTTGTGAAATGATGGCAAAGGTATTTTTTCATTCCCCAACGTGCGTGGTCGGCGTGGCCGTGCGTAATAACCGCCAAATCAACCGGTCGCCACGGGTCAATATAAAATTTTCCTTGCGGACAATAGATGCCTTTGTTTGTGAATGTGATGAGTTTCAAAACTGTATTTTTTACTGACCTTAAATTACAGCATTTCCTTCAACTCCGTCAGAATTATCGGTCTTATTTCCAGTAAGGGCAGAAGTAACAAAACTTAAAAGGCTAACCAGTTTTCCGGCTTTTGTATCCCAATAATAAGTTTCTTTCGGTTCAACTCGGATGATGGAAACATTTGGGTCGTCTTTTCCTTCGAACCAAGCGTTTGCCATTGTCGACCATTTGTCTTCAATCGTTGATTTGTCCTTGTAGATAGAAGCTTCCCCATAAACTGAAAGATATTCGGAGTCACTGTTGTTCATAAAGAAAAGCTGAATGCGTCTGTCTTCTTTGATTTCGAAGTTCTTGTTGCTTGTTGCACTGCTGATAAACCACAGATTTCCGTTGTCATCGGTTTCCTGCAAGCTCATTGGTCGGGAATTACTCGGCAGTCTGTCCAGTTCTGTACAAAACATACAGATTCTGGCTTTTTCCGAGATTTCTTTTATTTTTTTAATCGCTTCAAGATGTGTAAGGTTTTCAGTTGACATAATATTTTATTTTTGATGATTTGTAAATTTTCTAAATAGTTACAAATAATGTGCTATTTGTGAATTAATGAAAATTGAATAAGATATTTGATATTAAAAATTCCAAAACATTTGTATATTTGCTTCACGCTTTAGGGGTATTCTGAAAAGAATTGAGAGAGTCCCTTTGAACCTGATACGGCTTACACCGACGTAGGGAAAAGCAGGAATACATCTTTTGATGTTTTCTTTCTTATTCTATCTGTTTTCCTAAAGCTTATTTAAATCAAACGTCAATGGAAAACAACCTTTGGAATTACATTCAATCTGTAAAAAAGCAATCACCGCTGGTTCATAATGTGACCAATTTTGTGGTAATGAATAACACCGCCAATGCGCTTTTGGCGGTCGGAGCTTCACCGATTATGGCTCACGCAAAATCAGAAATCAGAGAAATGGTCGCCATTTCGAATGCCGTCGTCGTCAATATCGGAACACTCGATGAATACTGGTCTGAATCAATGTTGATTGCTGCAGAAGAAGCTCATAGACTCAATAAAACCTGGGTTTTAGACCCGGTCGGAGCAGGAGCAACTTCTTTCAGAGATAAGGTTTTGGCAAAGCTTTTACAATTCAAACCGACCGTTATCAGAGGGAATGCATCTGAGATCATCGCTTTAGCCAAGGCCAATAAAACCGTTACAAAAGGAGTCGACAGTACAGCGGAAAGTAATGAAGCCATTAATGCGGCAAAATATCTTGCTGAAAACTATCAATCGGTAGTTTGTATTTCGGGAGCAACGGATATTATTATTGATGAGAAAGAAACTTATTTTGTCGAAAACGGACATCCGTTAATGACGAAAGTAACAGGTTTGGGTTGTTCGGCTTCAGCTATTGTCGGAGCTTTTGCCGGAATTTCTGAAAATAAAAGCGAATCTACCGTTGCTGCGATGGCTCTGCTTGGAATTGCTGGCGAATTATCTGAAAAGATTTCAAACGGACCGGGAAGTCTTCAAATGAATATTTTAGATAAGCTTTACAATATCTCTGAGCAGGAGTTTTTTGAAAACGTAAAAGTTTCTAAAAAATGAATTTGATTCATTCTTTTCCTTATCAATTATATCTTGTTATTTCTGAGGCAGATTGTAAAGGACGTAATTTTCTGGAAGTTGCCGAACAATCGATTTTGGGTGGAGTTGACATCATCCAATTACGGGAGAAAAATTCTTCTGACCTGGATTTTCTGGAAAAAGCAATTCGTTTGAAAGAAATCACCGATAAATATGGAATTCCTTTAATTATCAATGACAATGCTTTCGTAGCCAAAGAAATTGATGCTTTTGGAATACACGTCGGGAATAATGATACTCAACCAACTGTTTTAAGGGAAAATTCATTTCAAAATAAGATGATTGGCTATTCCATCGAATACTTAGAGCAACTTGAAAATAAGGAAACTATGGTTTCAGATTATTTAGGAATCAGTCCGGTTTTCAGAACAGATACTAAAACCGATACGGTTACAGAATGGGGACTGGAAGGTCTAATGAAAATCAGAAAGCTAACAGAAAAACCCTTGGTTGCCATTGGGAATGTTCACTTAAAAAATACCAAAGCTGTGATAGATGCAGGAGCAGATTGTATCGCAGTGGTCTCAGAAATATGCAGTGCTGAAAATCCTCAAAAAGCAGCTTCTAATCTAAAAAACGAAATTAACAAATGACAAAATACAAATACCCATCAGTTCTCACGATTGCAGGTTTTGACGGAAGTGGAGGCGCAGGAATTCAGGCAGATATAAAAACGATTTCATCTTTGGGGTGTTATGCAACTTCGGTTTTAACAGCCTTACCTGTTCAGAATACGATGGGCGTTCGAAACATTTTTTCGATTCCAGTTCAGGCAGTTTCAGAACAGATAGAATCAATTTTAGATGACATTTTTCCTGACGCTATCAAAATCGGAATGGTTCATACGTCTGAATTAGTTGAAACCATTGTAAAAACTTTAGCCAAATATAAAAAAGTTCCGATTGTTTTTGACCCAGTAATGGTGGCAACAAGCGGACATCGGTTGATTGAAGAAGAAACCATCCAGACGATTATCGAAAAGCTTTTCCCCATTTCAGATATTATCACTCCGAATATGGATGAAGCTTCAATTCTAGCCAATATGGAAGTGAAAACTTTAGACGATATGAAAATTGCTGGAGAACGTATCAAAAAGTTAGGTTGTAAAAATATTTTGTTAAAAGGCGGTCATCAAATCACTGAAAAAATCACTTCTTTATTTTATAGTGATAAAGACGACTTTCAAACTTTTGAATCTTTAAAATTAAATACCAAAAACACACACGGTTCGGGTTGTACATTATCTTCAGCGATTGCTTCTTTTATTGCCCAAGGAAAATCTATAGATGAAGCTGTGGCTTTAGCTCAAAACTATGTTTCAGAAGCTATTCTTGAAGGAAGTAACGTCCAAACCGGAAAAGGAAATGGTCCTCTGAATCACTTTTTTAATCCCCAAAAACTTATCAAAAATGAATTGGTCTGAAAACGCATGGAAATCAATTGAAAATATTTACAGTGATATCATCGCAATGCCTTTTATTAAGGAATTGTCAGATGGAACTTTAGACAAGGAAAAATTTCAGTTTTACATTGCTCAGGATTCTTTGTATTTGGAACATTTTGGAAGAACCTTAGCCTTAATCGGTAGTAAAGCTCATCAGATTGAAGATGCTTTAGCTTATATGAGATTTGCCGAAAACGCGATTGTTGTAGAAAATGCTTTGCACGAATCCTATTTTAAAGAATTTGAAATTTCAGACAAAGGAATTTTAGAGCCAATTTGTCATCATTACATTCATTTTTTGAGAAGTACCGCAGCTTTTGAACCAGTTGAGGTGGCTTTGGCGGCGACTTTACCTTGCTTTTGGATTTATAAGGAAGTCGGAGATTATATTTTAAATCTTGAACAAACAGCTGAAAATCCTTATAAAAGCTGGATTGAAACTTACGGTGGAGAAGATTTTGCTGTTGCTGTTAAAACCGCTATCGAAATTTGCAACAAAGCCGCAGAAAACACAACTCACGAAATAAGAATCCGAATGAATGAAGCTTTTGTAACAGCTTCCGAACTCGAGTTTCAGTTTTGGCAGGCTGCTTATGACTTGAAAGTTTGGGAATAAAAAAAATAATATAAGAAGAAAGGCTGTTTCCAGAATTTAAGCGGCCCTTCTATTATTTATCAATCAATTCAGATTCCTATATTCATTCGGGTTCAGCAAAAATTTCGGCTTAAAAACAACCTCGTAATGAGATATTTATCCAATTTATGGAATTGTTAATTAGTTCTGTGGATCAAATGCAGGTTCTAATGGGGAAATATCTGGAAATGCTCTTTTGAAAGAATTAAAGATAACTCGTCCGGAATCGGTATCGAGAAGAAACGGGTTCTTGCACCAACGCTTTATATTAGACAATTGTTTGACAGAAAAAATAAAAACTCCCAATTTTGAGAGTTTCTTATTTTTACTTTTTATAAGATTTAATTATTTATAATTGATTTTTCCACCAACTACCTTTTTATCATTTCTTGTTTTAGGGTTTCCATAAACATCTATCACACCACCTGCTCTGGTTGTAGCAGTCACAGACTCCGAAGCGTAAACAGAAGCTTGACCGCCTGCATTGGTTGTAATGCTGGTAATATTGGTTTTTAGATTTTGTCCATCATATTGCCCGCCTGTATTTACAACTACAGATTGAGAATCTGTTTCGCCGGAAAGTTTTATTGTGCCACCGGTGTTCACTTTTCCTTCAACCACACTTGCATCTACATTAAGGTTAATTTGTGAGCCTTCATTGGATGTCACTTGCAGCTTAGAAGCTTTTACTACGTCATTAGAACTAATAATTGCACCTTGGCTTGCCTGGATATTGTTTATTTTATTATAATATAGAACAACCTTTACATCATCACCTTGTAATAATTTCAAGGTTTTCATTCTTATTTTCAAATCATTTCCGGAATTTACAAATTCGATATCATCAGCCTTTGAACCAGATATCTCTGCTTTGTAAGATGAAGATTGAACCAGTTCAACTGGAATTTTATCAAATACTTTCAAAGATGTAAAAGCAGAAACATTTTTGGTCTGTGCTAATGTGAACTGAGAAATCAGAAATACAGAAGCGGTTAGGAATATATTTTTCATAAGTCAATATTATTTTATCATTTTAACATACACAGCGTTGCAAATTCAAAACCAAAGAATGTTAGAATGTGTTAAAATTATTTATAAGGCTGATTTAATGGGAGAAAAAATCTATTTTTATGTCAAGATATCAAGATGAAGCACATTGTTATCCTTTTTGTCATAAGTCTTATCGTTTCTTGTCAATCGGTGAAGAAAAACAATCTTTTCCTTGAGAAGAAGATTTCTGTGGCTCAACTGAAAAACGATGTTGATTATACTTATAATAAATTAAACAGATTTCATCCCAATCTCTATTGGTATATCTCCAAGGAACAATTAGATTACAAATTTGATAGTCTTAAGACTAGCATAATTGAACCTTTAACACCTAATGAGTTTTTCTTCAAATTAGCACCAGTTGTTGCAAGTGTGAACGAAGGACATCTTAGATTGCGCTCCTTACCAAAAAGATATTCAAAAGCAGAACAGAAAGTCCTTAAAACCAAAAAACCTCTTTTTGCAATGATGGAATATAAGGTTATAGGTGATCAATTATTTGTAAAGGAAAACAAACAAAATGTCGGAAATATAAAGATAGGCACAGAAATCGTTAAAATAAATAATGAAAATGTTGCCGACTTGATCAAAAAATATAATAAGCTCTACAGTTCGGACGGACAGAATAGGACTTTTCAAAAATACTTTATCAATCTTGCATTCTTCAATTTCTATACTTTAGAAAATGGTTATTTGGACAGTGCAAAACTGCAGACCAAATTTGAAAACCAAATTGCTGATGTTTCTATCATAAGACAAAAGAAAACAGACAAAGAATTGAATATTGACAAGAATCCTCAAAAAGTAACGCTAGAGCAGAAAGTCCAAGATTATGATGCTACATCCAATTCTTATAACCGAAGTTTCAAATTCCTAAAAAGCGATAGTACAGTTGCATACATCAAGGTCAAATCTTTTTCTTCTACTTATGCCAGGAAGTTTTACAGAGAAACCTTTGAGAAGATAAAAAAAGCCAGATCCAATTATTTGATTTTGGACATCCGAGACAATCTTGGAGGTTCACTTTCTGAGATTAATACCTTGTATTCTTACCTTACGGATAAAGATTTTACATTGATAAAGTCTCCTGAGATGACTTCCAAAACTTCCGGGATGCACCAAAATTATTTCCGGGGACAAACCGTTTTTTCTTCGATTCTGAGCGCTGTTGGTTATCCGTTCTTTTTGGCAGGAAACTATTTTTTATCATCCAAAAAGGATAACAGATACTACTTCCGCGAGTTTGCATCCAGACCTACCAAACCGAAAGATAATGCTTTTGGAGGGAAAATTTATGTCTTGGTTAATGGCGCTAGTTTTTCCGCATCATCGATTATTTCAGCCAAACTTAAGTATGAGAAAAGAGCGGTAATTATTGGTGAAGAAACGGGTGGGGCAAACGATGGGACGGTTGCGGGCGTTAATAATACGGTCACGCTTCCTAACTCAAGATTGACTTTGCCGATTGGCTTATTCTTAATTCAGCCTAATATTGAATTCGAGAAGAAGAATAGAGGTGTAATCCCGAATTATGAAGTTGATTCCGGCTTTTCTAATATCCTTAACCAGGATGAAGACAAAATGCTGAACTGGGTTTTGGATGATATCACTTTTAGGACTTCTATCACCGGGAAGATTAATCCATAATAAAAAACATAATAAAATATTTTAAAAGTAGTTAAAATGTTATTATTTTCGCATGAAAATAAATAATACGGCAGGAATGTCGTATTTCAGTGCTATCCTTGCATTGTGAATAATAACTAATAGGAAAACTC